>JBCCHV010000008.1 GCA_039028635.1 Acidobacteriota bacterium | reverse complement strand
TCGATGGTCGAGGAGAACCTGGCATGGCTGGCGCTCAATCTTGGCCACGTCACCGAGGCGCAGACCCGCTTCCAGACTTTGGCAGCGCAAGCGCAAGCCATCGGACGCTACGCCCAGGCCGTACGTGTCCTGGTCGGTCTTGCCTGGTCGGCATGGCAAGCCGGCGATCTCGAAGTGGTCGAGACGGCGCTGCAGCAGTTCGAGGACGTCTCCGTCGGCCGGAAGTCTCGGGACTTGGAGATGGCGGCCTACTCCCTGCAGGTCTTGGCGCAGCAGGAGCGAGGCAACGTACCAGGCGCCCAGGGCGCGGTGGAGAAGCTGGCCGACCTCGCCGCCGAGCAGGGCGATGCGGACCTGATGAACCGTGTTTGGGCCTTGCGTTCGTGGCTGGATCTTCAGGCCGGCGACTTCGCCTCGGCGGAGCGGAAGGCTCGGCAAGCGGTCCAGGCGGAGTTTGTGGCTGATGACCACTGGCTCCTGCTGGCCGAAATTCTCTATCGACAAGGTGCGCTCGATGACGCGATCCAAGTGCTGCGACGAGGAGCCGCTGTCGAAGCTCTCGTCGCCCGAGGGGAAGAGCTCAAGGCGCGCGAAGTACAGAACCTGGAGATGTTGATCGCAGGGGCCGATGGCAAGATCGAGAGCGCCCGGTCGAAGTTGCTGGCCAACGAAGCATGGGCGGTCGAGCGCGGCGGGTGGCGGATGGTTGCGGAGACCCGCCTGGCCCTGGGAGAGCTGGAAGCATCCGCGGCATCGTGTCCGTCCCACGTGGCGATGGCGATGACCACCCTCACCCTGGACGCCCGAGCGCGTGGTTGGTCCCGGACGGCCGAGAAGGCCGAGGCCCTGGCTACCAAATGCTCCGGCGAGGCGATGGCCGCGATCGCCCTCCATCGCTAGCGTTCTACGACCAAACCCGGGGCCGCCACCTCGGCGGCTCCCGGGCTGGGTGGTTTCAAGGGTTGTCGAATCCTTCTTCAGTGGGCTCGTGTCCCGCGGGCCATCGCGCCCCCGGAAGGGGTTGCTGGAAAGGCTCAGGTGCCAGGCACCACCAGGTTCGCCGCCTCTTGCTCGATCTCTTCGGAGACTCCGTCGACGAAACGGATCATCGCTGCGAGGATCGCCTCGTTGAAGGGCTCGCCGCTTTGCCTTAGCCGCTGGTTCGCGGCCGACATTTCCGTCCGAGCGCTGATGGCCTCGGCGGCGAGCGCTGCGTACGTTTCGAGCGTCTGCGGCGCGGCGGTCGAGGGCCTGGTCGCAAACTCCTTGCGGGCCGTATCGAAGCGGCCGATGATCGACAGCGAGCGAGCGACGATCGCGTTCAGCTCGAGCACTGTCTCTCGCGTGAACGGTGACCTCAGTTCTTGCTCGACGAACTGAGACGACTCCGGTGACGCCTTGGCCTTGACCACTTGATCCAGCCCGACGTCGGGCTGAGGGTGCCCAGCGCATGCGGCAAGGAGCGCGGTGGCAAGAACTGTGGCCACGAAGCCCGACCGTGGGACGCGCAGCCTGGTGCCTCTCCAAGGGAGAGCGTGTCGATCAGTTGTTGCCATTGTTGCCTCGACCCTGGCGACGCAGAGGCTGAAACGCTTCCTCTTCGAGCACCACATGGCGTCCGACGTTCTCGCCCATCTGCTGGCCGCCGAGATCATCCCAGCGCCAGTGGACGCCGTTGAAGATCCGGCTGTCGCCGTTGGACTGCTGAGCTTCATCGAGACTGCGGAAGCGAATGGGAACGAGCGGCCTGGGCACGCCGAGGGGATCGACACCCTCACCGTTGTATTCATCGGAGATGAAGGTGAACCTCGTCTGATTACCGAATAGCTGGCGCATGATCTCGAAGGTCGAGGCGCCGAAGGTCGAGTGACCGGACGGATAGGCCGGGAAGGGAGGCGTTGGGGTGATCGAGTCCTCGGTGTTGATCACCGAGATCCCAACCGGCTTCCACTCCGCGTTCTCCGGGGTCTCATCGACGTCGTCCGCCTTCCGGATGGCCGTCACGGGGCGCCAGTAGTTGTAGTAGTACTTGCTGTCCCAAGCGGCGATCGCCGAGTCCGCCAACCCGGTGTTGATCAGGGCCAGATAGCGCGCCAGCTCCTCGACGCCTCTCATGCCCTCGTCGCGAGCCACTTGGATTGCGATCTGATTGAACAACCGAGGCGGAGTGCCCAGCAGCGGCGTGCCGTCGTAGCCCCAGAAGTTGCCGAAGAAGCGGGTCTCGGGAGTCGAGGTGCTCCCGGGGGTATCGGTCGAGGCTCCCAGCCGGTAGACCTCTCGGAAACCGCGCACGTAACGGTTCGAGCCCGCCTCGGGAGGCGGCCCGAGGCGGAACTGATCGCCGCGGTTCAACGAGAAGGGCGTCACGGAGCCCCAATAGGCCCCCAGAGCCAAGCCCGAGTCTCCGCTGGTGGTGGGCGTGAGCGGGTCTGGCTCCCAGGCGAACTTCTCGGTGGAGCCATCGTTGATCAAGGTACCGTAGTGAGTCGTGGCACCGTCGGCCACGTAGCCTCCCTCACCCCAATCGGCCTCATCGTGATGCGACTGATCGTCGGCTCGCGTGGCGATCACCGCCAGTGCCGCCATCTCGCCGGCGAGGATCCCGTCCGCCATTGCCGCCGGATCGGCGTTGATCGTCGCAAGATCCGAATCGAGTAGCGCCTTCAGGCGGTCGATCTGCTGCGGGTAGATCGCGGCTTGCACCGTGTAAGACGCCATCGCGATAGCCGCATCGATCGAGGCGCCGGCCGGAGCCCGCTCGAGATCGCTATACGCGGTGTAGCGAGGCCGAATCGAGTTGACCGCGTCGAAGACCGCGATTTGGACCATCGCAAGCGCGCGGCTCGTGCGCGTCGGTCCGCCGTTGTCGAGCCCGACCTCGCCGGTGTCGGGATCCGGCGTGTGATCGATCGCAACCGAGTCGAGGGCGATCTCGTGCCACAGCAGGACCCGGTCGGCCTGGTCCGAGACGGGCCGCGCCTGGGTCCGGCTGTTCAGGCGTTCGAGAACGTTGCGCGCCATCGCCGAGCGACTCGTCTGGCCGAGATAGCCCACCTTCTGAGAGCCGGAGAATCTCTCCTGACTCGGTTGCGCTTGGATGGAAGTCAGCGGCGCGGCAAACAGCGCCACCGCCAGCAGCGTGCTTAGGTGTCTTTGACTTTGCATTCCTAATCTCCTTTGGTTTGAGCAAGAGCAAGGTCATGAACGACTTGAAGGGAGTTCTCATGGTGTTCCCCAAGGTGTCGAGCTCGCATTGAGCTCGTGAGCCCTTGGGATCTAACGCCTTCGAGCTCGCTTGCACACGCCTTCTAAGGCAACCGCTGTGCCAGGTCCCAATCCACTTGTTTTGCGGGGCTTTTCGGCTCGGAGATCGCGGAGTGTGCGGAATCCGCACCGCCCCGGAACGAAGCGGAGCTGCGGATCCCGCATGCGATTCGCCGAGGGTGGTCTGATGGTGGCAAGGGACGAGAAAGCCCTTGCGGCCTTCAGCTGGTAGAGGTGCCAGCTGGTAGAGGTGCCAGCCACTTGCCGAATCGGGTGCGCTAGCCGGTTGCTGAAAAACTCATCGGCAACCTGCTTCCGGGCCTGAGAGGGCTGGGCGCCCCCGGCCCGGCGGCGGCAGAGGCTTGATGGGGCCGCCCTGAATGGGCGCCCTGGAGGGGGAACAGATCTCCCTCAGCTCCGTCAGCGGAGAGCTGGGGAGCCGAGGGAGAGCCAGCAACCTTGGGTCGCTAGAAGGAGTATGACGCCGAGACGCGGAATCTGCGCGGCGCGCCGGGCTCGACCCAGACGTCCGAGAAGGAGTTGGTGTAGAAGGTCTCGTCGAAAACGTTGTCAACGTCCAGGCGGAGGTTGATTCCTTCGACGAGATCGATATCACCAAACAGTCGAACGGTCGTGTAGCTCGGCAGGGTGAAGTCAAACGCCACCCAACCGTTCCGCTCGTCGGTGTAGAGAACGCCACCACCCAACCGAGCCGGCTTGGAGCCGACCGTGAAGCCCTTGCTGACTTGCAGGTTGATCTGGTGTTCCGGCGTGTTGATCAGGGGATCGCCGACCTCGATCAAACCACCAAAGCCGTCAACGTCCGGATTGCTGTTGGTGAACTCGGCATCGGTGAAGGCGTACGAGAACCACAGGTTGAGATCGTTGGCGAAAGTCAAGCTGGCGTCCAGCTCCAAACCGGTGCTTTCGGCAGTACCTGCTGGGAAGGAAAAGAAGCCCGCAGCCACGGCTTCCGGCCGGTCGTCGTTCACCAGGAAGTTGCTTTGCTCGACCTCGAACAGCGTCGCGCCAACGGAACCGAGCACCGTGTCCGAGAACTGCCCCACGTCCACTTTGACACCAAGCTCAGTGGAATCGGTGATGTTGGGCTCGAACTGGTTGCCCTGGAAGTCGGATCCCGTCTGCTGGCGGAAGCCCTCGCCGTAGGACGCGTAGACCGTAACCCCTTCATGGGCACGATAGAGCGCTCCAAACTGCGGAGAGACTCGATCATCGGACGTCGTCACGGTGCTCGCGGGACTGGCACGGAGATTCGTGAGGTCCTGCTCGAAGTCATCGAAGCGGGCACCGATCCGAATCTGGAACTTGTCGGTGATCGAAATCTGATCCTGGATGTAGATACCTGTGCCAGTCAGCACCTCATTGCGATCGGTGTTCGGCCCTGGCGTTGGAATCGGATACAAGCCGTAGACGGGATTGAAGGCGTCGAGGATCAGGTACTCGGCCGGATCGAGCGAGCTGAGGTCCGTGCCCGCGCCGAAGAAGCCGGGGCGAAAGCGCAGGATGAGCAGGCTGTTGTCGAACTCATCGTAATCCGCGCCCACGATCAGCCGATGGCGCAGCGAGCCGGTATTGAACTCACCGGAAAGCTCGGCTCGGAGAACCGTGTAGTCAGACTCGAAATCACGGAAGCGAAAGAAGCGGGAAATCGTCTGCCCGTCGATGAAGTACGTCTGACGGCCTGCGAAGTTGGTTTCCGACGCGTTCCCCTCGAGAGATGTATCCCGATAGCCGAAGCCGGCCAGAAGGCTCCAGTTATTGTTGAAGTTGTGCAGGATCTCGAGCTGATGGCCCACGACCTCCGTCTCGATCGGCCCGTCTCCCGGCTCACCCACGAATGTGTCCCGAGGTGAGAATCCGAACTCCTCTGAGAAGATGACCCCACGATCGAACGGGATCTCCTGGTTCGAGTATTCGAGCTCATAGGTTGCAATGGTGTTGTTGGTCAGACTCCAGGTTGCCGACGGAAAGAGACCGAACTTCGTGGTTTCGACCGCCTCCCGGAAGCTCTCGGCATCTTCGTAGAACCCGACGAGGCGAACAGCCAGTTGGTCATCCGCGCCCAGGAGGGTCTGGAAGTCACCCTCGAGTCGGTACTGGTCCCAGCTTCCGGCGGTGCCTCGGATGTATCCACCTCTGGTGAATCGCGGGCGCTTCGTGACCAGGTTGACCGTGCCGCCGGGCTCACCCCGACCGTAGAGGGCAGATCGCGGCCCTTTCAGAACCTCGACCGACTCGATGCCGACGAGATCTCGCGGCCCGCCGAAGCCGCGGCCCGCGTTGAAGCCGTTCACGAGGAAACCGCTGGGTAGGTTGATGTCGCCCGCGAAGCCACGGACGGAGAAGGCGTTCCAGAGGCCGCCGAAATTGTTCTGCCGGGCGACAGCGGCGGAGAGATCGAGCGCGTCATTGAGGTTCAGCGCGCCGACTTCGACCAGCAACTCTTCATCGATCGACAGGTCTGCCGCCGGGATTTCGATGACCTCGAAGTTGCCTCGGTAAGCCTTGCGCTCGCCGACAACGGTGATCGCCTCCTCGACGGTCTCGGTTTCGGCTTCTTCGGTTTCGACTTCTTGTGCCAGCGCCGGTGCGCTCGCAATCGCAAGCGTACTCGCCGTCAAGAGGGCCCAGCCCAGCATTGTTTTCGTGCGCTTCATTCGATGACTCCTCGATTCACTCGATTAAATTTGCAATTGATCTGCATTGGAAGGCCGATCTCATCGGCTCGTCAGTAAAAGTTTGGCCGCTCAGCCAGCATCGCATCGGTGACCGGCTCGTCCTTGAACATTGGCGGGTAGTAGTAGGCGCGCAGGTCCGCATGGAAGGCACGCACTTCGTCCTCGTATCGAAGTGCAGCGGCGGCGTCTGTGCCGGCCATGTGCTGAAGCGCCTGCTCAAGCTTGGCGGGGGGCGAAAGCCAGGCGAAAAGGCGGGCGAGCGCATCGCGGCGGGCCCTTCCCTCTCGGTAGGCGTTGGAGAGCGGCTCAGCGATTTGATCGCCCACCTGCTGAAAAGCGTAGTACCACTTCCACTCGAAGGAGCCCTCGACCCCGGCGTACGGCTTCATATCCGGATGACGCTCGAGGAAAGGCGTCATGGTCGCTTCCTGAGGAAGGTCCCAGGCGTCGTTCACTGCTTCGCGCTGGGTGAGCATGATGTCGCCGCCATCCGGAACCGCGACCGCCGCGTCGACACCGGCCTTGATCGCTGCTGGTGCGACGACGGCGAACGCCAGCCACAGACCGATGAGCGCCGTCAGGTTGACCGTGGACGTCCAGGTCCGCGTGTTGACGAGAGCGATGACCGCCCACCAGAACAGGAGATGGGCGAGAAGCGCAAGGCTTGCGCCGAGGAGCTTGGAGGCTCCGGCCCCGCTCACCAAACCGGCGATCCAGAGCGGAACGAGAAGCGCCAGGGCGAGCGCGCCAACGCGCCATGCCGCTCGAGAAAACCAGAGCATCCGCGCGTCGGCCGACGTCGCGCTGAGTAGGTTGTAGCGTCCACTCGCCCGCTCCCCGGACCGCAGGTCGTGCAGCAGCATGATGAGGATGAGAGGCGCAATCATGGCGGCGACGAAGGCGAAGTCGAACCGGCCGACCAGCGCGAAATCAGGATTGGCGGCGTCGGTTTCGTGGATCTGCCCCTCGAGTGCCAGCATCCGGATGCGATGCTTCCACGGCGAGGCGTCCCGCTGTCCCAGGGCTGCGAACGCGAACTCCTCAGGTGGGTCGTAGGTGAGATGAAATGTGTAGTAGGCCGCACTACCCCAGTTATTGCGATGGGCTTCCGTGGTGATTGTGCGCTCGATCTCGTCTGCAGCCTTCAGACGCTCGATCGTGTCGCGCTGCGCAGCGATCTCCATGAGGCCGAAGACCACGGCGAGGCCCGCCGCGGCGAAGCCGATGAGAAGCCAGACCTTCGCCGCCCGGTCGCGCCACAGAAACCAGAGCTCGCGCCCCAGCCCGCTCATGGCGTCATCCTTCCGCTGGCGAAGGCGCCGGCCGCAATGAGAGCCGTAAGCCATACCGTGAGCATGGAAATTGGAGCCGTCGCTGCGCCGAAGCGTTCGTCAGGGGTGGCCGGCTGGAATCGGAACTCATTGAGGACCGCCCAATTTTCCGGCGAGATGCGAGCTCGGCGTGACGCCTCTTCACTCTGGTTGCGATTGATGTCGTCGGTGTAGGACAGCTCTTCGATGTGGCTCTTGTTGAGACCTTGGATGAAGTCGAAACGAATCGCCTCGGCCTCCCGCAGAAATCTGTGATGGGTTTCGAGGTCGACGCCGGCCAAATGGCGCGAAGCCGCTGAAACGGCGAGCACAGGCGACAGCCAGCCGAAGCCGTTCGCATGGCGAGACTGGCGGACCTCGAGCGCCATGCGACGTTCGGCGTACTCATTCATCACCTGCGTGAGATCCGCCTCCGAGGCTTCTGCGACAACGCCCCTGAAATTGATCGGCAGCTCATCGACAGTTTCCACGTCGTACTCGGCGAGAAGGTTTGCTCTCAACGCGTTGAACGCCGGATCGGCAGCGTTGTGCCCATCACCGAGCTCGCGAAGGTCCGCGAGGAGCTGGAAGTCCGTTTCGAGCTTGCCGGGCGAGGGCGCGGCGGCGCTGGCGGAGGCGACCGCGAGACGCGGCGTGACGAGCGACCACGCAAGCCAAATGAAGACCAGAGTGCCGAGGACGACCCCGCGCGTGCTCACCACGGCAGAAACCAGCACAATCAGAGCCGACCACACGAGCAAGTAGACGCCGTAAGCGACGACCACCGCCAGCGAGACACCGACGGCTTCACCGGAGGTCACTCCGATGAGCGACATGATCAGAATCGGTGCCAGCAGTGCGGCGCTGAGGCCTGCCAAGGCGAAGACCTTCCCCGTGTAGAGCGTCATGCCCGGCACGCCTTGGGCCAGCAGTGGCGCTAGGGTTCTCGCTTCACGCTCTCTGACGAAGACTCCGTGGCCGAGGGCGATCAGCAGGAGCGGGATCAAGATCTGATAGACCGAGGCCGGCGACAGGGTCTGGAACCCCCCGACGCTCGCGCTAGCCCGCGTGTCCGCGAACATCGCCGTATTCTGGCGGTGTCCTTCGAGGAAGATGGACTGCCCGGTGACCGTGTCGACCCCTGGGTCGATGATGGCGAGGGGTGGGGGTGTACGGAAGACGTAATGTCCGTAGTGGACCATGCGATGCGGATGGCGGGCAGGCTGCGACAGGAAGGTCTCTTCTGCGACCTCTTGCTGGTGGGCCCGTTCGTGGCGTTCTGCGGTGAAGCGGACAGCGGTCAGAACGCTGGTCGCAGCAATGATGAGCACGACGGCGAGAAGCGCCGCGAGGGCGGACCTCGAGCGCATCCACAAACGCCATTCCGCGGCGGCGATCGTCAACACCATGCTCAAGACACAGCCCTCCCGGAGAAGGCCGCATGCACCGCTTCCGTATCGATTCGACCTTCCGCGGGACGGTCGAAGTCCCCGACCAACTCGCCCTTGCGAAGAAGTCCAATGCGATCGGCGACCTGGCAGGCGCCATAGACATCGTGGGTCACCATCAGGATCGCTCGATCATCGTCCGCCAGGGATCGAACGAGGGCGTTGAACTCATCGATGGCGATCGGATCGAGCCCCGACGTCGGCTCGTCGAGCAACAGGATGGGCGTGTCCCGCAACAGCGCCAGGGCGATCGCCACTTTCTGGCGCATGCCTTTGGAGTAAGAGCCGAGCCTCTTGTCTCGCGCCTCCGACTGGAGACCGACGCGGTCAAGCGCTCGATCCACCGCCGCCCTGTCGGCTGCCGCTTTGGCGAGCGAGAGAAAGTAGGCGAGGTTCTCGTGGGCGCTCAGGTGCTCATAGAGGGTCGCGGCCTCGGGGAGGTAGGCGGTGACCCGACGAGCCGCCGTCAGATCATCGCTCACCGATCGGCCCTGGACCCGAACGGAGCCGGACTTCGGTTTGAGGAGTCCGAGAAAGGTCAGCAGCGCCGTTGACTTGCCCGCGCCGTTGCCGCCGAGCAAGGCGAATACTTCGCCTGGTGCGACGCCGAACGAGACGTCTCTCAAGGCAGTCTGCTTTGAGCGTTCAACGCTTAAGTTAAGGGCTTCCAGCGCTGCAGTCATACTGGTCTCCTATGCATCAACGGGGCGGACAGCGGGCACGCGCGGCGCAATCACTCCGTTGGGCGTACTGATGACCCCGCTGAGGCCACGGGTGGCCGTCGGCGCGGGAAAAGCTACGGCGGGTAGGGCGAGCGCAAGCGCCGACACCTCGAGAAAGGGACTGCGGAATAGACGATTGGACTGCATCGGTCTGACTCCACGGGGACTTCACATTGGGCTATCCCGGCCGAGGATCGGCCAAGACAAGGGCTTCCCGAGCCGCTTGGCGGCTGGGAAGTGACGGGTCTGTTTGCGGCCGGTGGTTCGGCCGAGGAGTCAGACCGCCGGAGGCCCGCGCGGAGAGGGAGGTAGGGCGTCGGCACCGGAGATGGCGAGACCGTTCGTCGCACGAACGCCCAGCGCCACCATCACCAGCGACCGCGAGCTCGAATCTGAGGCGTCGAGAACGCCTTCGCGCTGCCCGGCCGTACAGGCTGGACAGAACTCGCCCTGGATGGAGGTCGATGCTTCGACGTGTTCCGTTGCGTCAGGAAGATCGTGTCCGCCGCTGAGCGCGACCGAGCTGAGCTTTCCGCTCTCGAGCCCATCGTGGCTGTGCGTCGCGATCAGCTCTCCGCCGAGAACGATCACGCCCAAAATCAGCCAAGTGGCCCAGACACTGTGATTCCGGAACCTCTGCATCGGCGCGGATACTAGCAGACCTATCGATGCTCGACAAAGTGATCGGCGGCCACGATGGGTCGAAGGTAAACGCGACGGCGAGAGGCTTTAGCCGTCGCGACGAAATGATCTCGACCCGCTGCGAATTGTAAATAAATATCGAAAAACTGAGATAACTAACGGGAGATCGCGTTGAACCAAAAAGTAACAACGTCACGATCACCGGTAAGGACTGGCAAGGCGATGGGAATTCGGCGGTTTGACTGCGACCGCCAGGAGCTTCGGCTTATCGCTACGAGGCGAAGCTCAACCCACCTGCCGCCGGTGCCCGCGGCGACGTTCCCTGGTCAGAGCGCTACCAAGGCTCACCGCCAACATTCGCGATCACCGCAATCGTCTCCCCGGCGTTGACGGGCGGTGTCCCGAGCATGATCAACAGCATGCCGCTCTCCGGTGCCCGGGCCTCGAAGAGCTGGTTGCCGAAAAAGTCGGTCAAGACACCCAAGCGCGCGCCCTTCGACACGAACTGTCCGGCTTCGATCCTCGAGTCGGGATGCCAGATGCCGTCGTGCTCGCTCTTGACGTACGCCCGCTCGTGGATGATCAGCGGCTCTCGAGTCGGCGTCGGTTCCCCGGCCAGCATCTCGAGGTCTCGCATGACACTCAAGATGCCCTCGACGATGGGTTCGATCCGGCGCTCCTCGACCAGTCCGAGCTCGCCCGACTCGACATCGATCGACGGAATCCCGCGAGCGACGGCGGCCGAGCCACACCAGATCGCACGCTCCGGCTCGAGGTCCCCCTTGAAGGCGACGATGGTGTCGAGTCCGAACGCGATGGCCATCCTCTTCGAGCGTTCGATGACGTCGGCGCCTCCGGCCTCCGCGTAGTACCCGGTGTACGACGGCCGGAGCATCTCGTTGCCGTCCCCGGAGTGGATATCCATGACGTAGTCGGCGCGCTCGATCACCTCGTGGGTGAGCGCATGGGCGATCCGCTCGGTGAGCGAGCCCTTCGCCTTGCCGGGGAAGCTCCGGTTCAAGTTCTTCCAGTCGTCGGGGCTGTAGTAGATCGTCCGACCGAGAAACGCCGGCAGGTTCGCCGCGTGAACGATCACGACGGTGCCGGAGACCTCCTTCGGACCCAGCAGGGGGCTCAGCCGCTGCAACGCCAGGATCGGTGAGTACTCAGCACCGTGCACACCGGCGATCAGAGCGAGGACAGGGCCTCGCCGAGCTCCATGAACCACGGTGATCGGGACAAAAGTCCCGTCATCACCGCCCGAGGCGGCGATCTCGATCCGGCCAGAGGCCATCGTCCCAGGGCTGACGGCGACCGTGCCGAGCTGAAAACTCTCCTGCGCGATGGCAACTCCCGCACTCGAGAGCAGTACCCATGCGAACAAAATCCCGCGCTTGATCATGCTTCGTTCTCCCGTATCGACGAATTAGGATCCAACGATACCTTGACCAGCGGAGCCGCAGAAGGGCCGGCGGAGCCTCAGATGGGGGGAGTCTCGGCAAGATCGGGCCTGAGCGCGAACAGGGACCGCCGTGAGGCGGAAGCGCATGGGAGTCGAGCCCACCTCGACGTGGCAGCGACGTCGAGCAACGGTCTTGAGGGCTGCTGGGAATCAAAAGACGACAACTCGCAACAGGACCTGCGACAATCGGTGGAGGCTCTTGAGAGGGGACTAGTGCACGGATACCGTCACGCGTTCGAACCAGGCCAGCACCCCAAGATCTTCGTCGGCCCCCTCATCGGTTCCTTCAGGGTTTTCCCAGCTACGCATGACCAAGACGACTTTGGCCTGGGAGCCCAACGACTCGGCGACAGAGCCTGCGATGGTCAGAGATCGGTCAAACGGCGGAACTGGTAGGTCGTGAGGATCGTTCTGGCCGCGAGCGACGAAGAAGTCGAGAGTGCCTACGAACGAGTCGTCAGCCGTGTCGAGACCTTCTAGCGACGCCGGATCTGCGTAAATCTCATAGAGCACGCCGGGGTTGTCTTGGAACTGAAGACCCTGAATCGAAATCACAACGTTGCGCCCCGCCTCCGCCGCCTGCCCGAGTCGCTCCTGGCCTTCGATGCCGAGGGGCAGGTCTACGGAGATGGCTCCGGCCCCGAGCTCGACGCGGGTGGTCTCACTGGCCGCTACGAGGTCTGCTCGGGGGACTGGCTCGTACCGTGGAGCAGTGCCCGAGTCGCTAGTGAGAGCCGCGTCGATTTCCCCTTCGTCATAGACATAACCTAACTGCGCCGCTGTATCGACGATGTCCTTCCCGGACATGCAGACCGGCTCCCCGGATTCGTCGAAAAACAAGAACTGGTGACTCATCCAGTTCGGATCGTGAATCGGGTTGCCTTCGATCTCTCCCTGGTGCTCCGCCACCCACTGACTCCACAATCGATCGACGTTGGAATGGTGCAGCCAAAAGAGCGGATCTTGCGCAGTCTTGTTGTTGTCGGCCATCCAGCCGTCCGGACCGCCCGTCAAGGCATGGATATTCGCGTGCGGAACCGCCAGCAGTCCCTTGCTCGACCCCTTCGCCTCGTGCTGTTCGTGAAGTCCAATGTGTCCGCCGAAGGACTCGTCCGCGTCTTGATTACTTGCAAAAGTCGCTACCGCGAAAGCCGCATCGGTACTGACGGCAGATTCCGGTAGTCGGAAGCCGTCGTTCGCAGGTGCGCTTCGTTCCGCCACGAAGAGGCTGTTCTCAGCCATGTTGGCTGGTTCGCGCAGCGGAAGAGGCACCTTTCGATGATCGTCTTCGTTCCAGGGCCAGTAGGGGACGGTGAGGTTCGGGTCGTCAGCGGCGGCGCGCAGGATCCGCTCGAAGTAGTAAACGTACATTCGATGCCACGAGACGAAGAAATAGCTGCCGTGCTGGCATTGGTTCCATCCCGGCATCATGCCGGCCTGGGTATCGATCTCGGTTCCATCCGCGCAGGTCACCGACGCCGGAGCCTGGCTGGTATCTGCTTCCGGGCACAGTTTCGTCAGGCTGCTGGTCGAGTAGCCATGCATGTTGGCCTGATAGCACCAGCTCGTCGGGTCGGTCGTTGCGCGCGAGCGCATGACCTCGATCCCCCGCCTCAGCGAATCAAGCTCAGGGCTCTCGGGATCGTAACTGGCGATGCTCCGGCGGACATGGAGCGCACTGGCAGGGGCAGCGACACGAGGTAGCGGATAGGTCTGGTCGCCGATCCTCCAGTCGAGTCGTATCGGCTGCTCCTGGTCATCCACCACCACTTCGATCTCGGCGTAGTCTTGGGGCGAGAAGAGAGTCCGCTCAGCGGTGGGAATCAGCAGCCACTCATCCATCATCACTCCCTCTTCGGTGACGCGAAGCTGGAGGTTGCTGCCCGGCCGTAGCTCGTAGGTACCCTGATAGCTCTTCAGAGTCTTGCGATCGACGGCAATGGCCCTGGCGCGAATCGGCGCTGGCATGGGCACCTCCTCTCCCGCAACCATTTTCGGTAGAGCATCACGGATTCTGTCGAGCGCGCCCGAAGTCAGGTTGCTGGCCACGATCACTGCCACCTTGTTCGTCGCGTGGTAGTCGGCGAAAGCGCGGTAGCCGTGGGCCGACCCATTCCAGGCTAGATTGCCGCTCTCTCGCACCAGCATCGATTGTGCCGTGCTGCCGAACCCGCCGTCGAGCAAGGTCTGCTGCATCGCCAGAAGATCGCGCGGAGTGGAAAAGACCGAGCCTGCCCCGACCAGGTAGGAAATGTCCGCAGGGGGCGCGTTCACGAAACCCTCGCTACCGAAGTAGTAGGCGGCGGCCCGCTGCTCGAGAATGGAACGAGACCCGGCATCCGAGGTGTTTCGCATGCCTGCCGGTCGCAAGACGTGCTCTTCTAGTAGCTCTGCGTAAGGCTTGCCGGCGGCCAGCTCGAGCACTCGCGCCAGCACTGAGAAGCCGGCCGAGCTGTAAACGCTGTCGGATCCGGGCTCGAATGCCAGAGGTTTCTTGGCCGCCAGCTCGACCATGGTGGTGGCAGTCTGGGGTCGCGTCTCATCCAGCGGTTCTGTGACACGGTGCGGAATGCCGGCGCTGTGGTTCAACAGATTGCCCACGGTGATCTCGGATGCGCGAGGGAACTCCGGCAGATACTTGCTGAGGGGATCTGCCAAGGTCACCTTTTCCAGCTCGATCAAGCGGGCGAGGGCCACGACAGTCATCGGCTTGTTGACCGAGCCGACGCCGAACCGGGTTGTCGGCGTGTTGACTGTTCGCTGTTCCCGGTGAGCCAGCCCGAAAGACCTTTCGTAGATGACTTCTTCGCCGTGGGCAACCAAAACGGTGCCCGAAAGGTGCTCGATGTCGAGGTAGGGCTGAAGGTAGCGCTCAATTCGCTGCGTCAGCGAAGAGGGTGTCGCCGTGTCCTGCGCATATGAGTTCGCAGGAACTACCAGGACCAAAGCAAGAACGGCCAACAGAGAGATTCTATGTCGCGTCATCAGGAGCGTTTCTTCAAAGTGAATGAGAGGATCGGATCGGCAGGACGTCCTGGTGAGGCTTCTTGCGGAGAGTGAGCGCCGAGACAGCATAGAGTACGCTTCATCCTACCCGAGTCGACCACGCCACTGGCCCGCTTGCGCTCTCTTCTTTCTCAGGAAGCCGAGGACGTTTGGTGGAAAGACCTCAGGACTGCTAGGTAGCCTTGGCTGTGGAGCGGACAGTTTGCTGCCGTTTACGTCGTCCCGTGGGTGTCCGGGCCTTTCTACCGCCAAGGTCCTGAAAGGACGAGCGGGCTGCTGCCCAGGCTGTTTTCAGGCGCTCCGTTCCCTCCGGCTGAGGGTGATAGCTGCCCTCGGCATTGCCGTGGTATCGTTGATTCGACTTTACTGTATAAGGCGAAAGGGAGACCTGTGCGCCCATCACGATGGCTTCGCCAAGTCTTGTTCGGCGTTGGAGTTGTGATCGCTTCCACGGTTGTACTGCAGATTCATGCCACGGAAGGCGAGCTCTGCGCGTTGTCTTCCGACCCGAAGGGGCCTGGATCCAACTTACACCCCAATACCTGTGTCGGCACTCAGTGCGTCGAGTGCGGTGAGGACGCCCAGGGGAATGCTTCCTGCGCAACCGTGACCTATTCCGCTCACTGCAGTTGTCGGCTGAAGGCATGGATCGCACCGTTCTGCACGACTCGAGGGTCCTGCAGCATCTCCACGTTTCCTGCCATCGAGCCTCTTGCTGCGCAATCGTTTGCAGAGGGGAGTGGGTGACGATGAGGAGCCGCATGATCGTATCGCTTAGCGTTCTGGCTCTATCGGCGGTGCCGGCGTTTGCTCTTCCAGCCATCAACTGCTCCGCGCGGCAATGTGTGCAATGCGGTGTCGATACTCAGGACAATCCCAAGTGCGAAGTGGTGACGTCCAGCGCCTACTGCAACTGCAAGATTCGGGCGGTGCCCAACTACTGCGTGGATCGTGGGTCGTGCACTTTGTTACCCCAAGGAAGATCCCAAGAGGGAGCGAAAGAGGCCTGCCATAAACGCGAACCCCAGCGTCGGCTGCCGCAATGAAATTGTCAGCGCCTAGTTGGGCCTCTTGCCTCGGACTGCTACTCATCGCTGCGGTACCGGTGTCGGCGGCGGAGGTGGTTGTCGAGCTGATCCCTGCCGGCGTCGATAGGCAAACCGAGGGTGATCGCGTGCAGGCGATTTCGGTCGAGGTTCGAGCCGAGGCCGGCGACCGGCAGGTGACGGAGGCGGCGGAAGTCGTCCTGCCGGGGGAGATTACCCTGGACCTCGCGGACGAGACCTTCTGGGCGTTGGAGGTGCTGTCTCCTGGAATGTGGAGTGCCCGGACGGCTGTGTCGCTGGCGCAGGGACAGCAGCGAGTCCGAATCGCATTGTGGCCGACGGTTGAGCTGCGGGGACGCTGCTGCCGTGATGCAAGGGCTGAGTCTCCCGCCAAGGTGGAGGTTCAATTTCGACCAACCTCTGAACAGAGGGAACACGTGCCATCGGGCACCGTTGGCTGCGCTGTCACCGAGGGCTCCTTTTCCTGCCAGATTCCGGTTGGACGGTTCGACCTCGCTGTGCGGGCACCGGGTTTCGCCAGCCACTTTCTGTTCGGCACGGAGCTGCAGGCCGATGTCGACCTCGGTGTCCTGGCCTGGGCTCCGGGGGCTTCTTTGGTGGGGCGGGTCGAGGCCGAGGGCGAAGGCCCGACCTCAGGGGCACGGGCTCATCTAGCACCGGCGACAGCAGACCCGACCGGCGAGTCGACGCCGGTGATTCAGCGGTTGGAACGATCCCTCGGACCCCGGGGTCTCGTTCAGTTCGAAGGCCTGCCCCCGGGGCAGTACTCGCTGTGGGTCGAGGACACGGGCTATGCGCCGGGCCGACGGATCGCGGTGACCCTTCGCCGTGGTGAGGAGCTCGAGCTCGAAGAGCCCTTGCGTCTGCAGCGACCCCGCCAAGTCAGGCTGCATCTCGATCCAGCGCGGGATCCCTGGGGCGAGCTGTGGCGAATTGAGCTCGAAAAGGCCGAAGGCAATCTCGAGGTTCTGGAGCGCCTGCAGGCTTCGGAGACTGGCGTGATGCAGACGTCCCTCGGCCCGGGGCGCTATGGCGTCATGATTCAAACTGGTGCCGGCGACCCGTGGCATGGCGAGGCGCTGGAGGTTTTCGACGTCGAGGTTGAGCGCTGGATCTCGCTGCCGGTGACGCGCGTGCGCGGCACCGTGCGCCTCGGGGACGAGCCCTTGAGCGCCGCGCGGCTTCTCTTCGAGCAACGGGGAGGGGCTGGCTCGGTCCTGTTCGAAACGGATGAAGACGGTGTCTACCGTGGTCTGCTGCCCAAGGCCGGCCAGTGGTCCGTCGAGGTCGGCTCGCAGGAGCCGGTCGTCGAGCGCCATTTCCGCAAGATCCTGGTGCCGAAGCTCGATGGTCACAAGGTAGCGACCCTCGATTTCGAGCTGCCGGATACGCGCATCGTCGGCGAGGTCGTCGATGCAATGGGCAACCCGATGGAGCGCGCTATCGTCGCCGTCTCCGTGCCGGAAGGGGACGAGACCGGCATTCGACACTTCGTGGAAGATTCGGAAGGTCGTTTCGAGCTCTACGGCCTGCCTGAGGGCATGAGCTATCTGCGCGCCGAGAGCGGCGAACGCATGAGCCGTCGACTTCCCCTGGAACTCGAAGATGGTGTCGAGTCACCGTTTGTCAGCCTGGTGGTCGAGGATCGAAAGAAGGTCTCGGGATTGGTGGTCGACGAAGGTGGTGTCGGCATCGGTGGTGCACGGGTGACCGTCCGCGGGCTGGGGCAGCTTGGCTTCTGGGTATCGACCGAGCACACGGCGCCGGATGGCACGTTCGAAGCGATGCTTCCGCCGGAAGAGACGGAGGCGTTGATCGCGGTTCAGGCCGTCGGGCACGCTCTTCATGCCTCGCGCGCTGTCTTGCCGATGACGGCGGACGAGCGGTTGGTGCTGCCCCTCGCTCGGCGCGGCGGCACTTTGGAGGTCGAGTTCTCCGTGGAGCCGTCGGACGGGAGCGCGGGCCTGGATCCCTACACGGATCT
Organism: Acidobacteriota bacterium; assembly: GCA_039028635.1. Lineage (NCBI taxonomy): Bacteria > Pseudomonadati > Acidobacteriota > Acidobacteriota bacterium. Next base: position 118,246 of record JBCCHV010000008.1, on the reverse strand, counting down.
CTTTCTACTGCACGGGGGCGCCTTTGTCGGGCTGCGTTCGCTTTTGACTTGGGCTCACTTCACCACTGGCAACCTGCCTGACGCGAAGGCGCCCTCCATCCCTCAGCTCGAGTCCGGCGCCTACCATCTTTGCCGCCTCGACCCGGCCGAGCTGCAACGAGCCGTCTTGGAGGGACCTCCGGAGAAGTCGTGTCGCTCGGGTTTCCTCAGCGAGGCGGGCAGGCTCGAGCTCGTGCCGCCAGCTCCTCCTGCGTCGGAGCCGAGGGCAGGCGACGAATCGATCGACACCCGGCGCTAGTTTTTTCCTGAACGTCGTTCGGGCACTTGACCTGATACCTCATGATTGGGAATTGGGTGCCAAGATGAACCTCGTTGTTTTCATCGAGGCACCCTCAGGAACATCGAACCACGGCGCTGATGCTCAGCGTTTCGACGCGTTCCTGCCCTTGCCGTCCTTGGCAATCCGAGTCCCCGCCCGCTTGAACGACTTCTTGGCCAGCTCGACACCGATCTGCACGTCGTCGATCCGTGTTTCTACCCGTCCGATGAGCTTGTTGGAGAACACCGATTTCATGTGGAAAGGAAGCTGCATGCCGCCGACGTTGCGAAAGTCGCGGTAGACGACCTTGAGGCCGACCATGCCGATGCCCGGAATGATCGCAAGGCTGTCGGTCCGCACGACTCGGCCGGTGGCTTCGTCGATGAACATGGTGGCTCCCGGGGCTTGTTGGGGTACGACCCGCACCAGCAGAATCGATTCGTCCTCGTGCTGGATGCGCTTCAGCACCTCGACGTCCTCGTAGGACTGGGTCCAGTCGCCGAAGCGCACGGCCATGTGGTCGTGGAGGGCCTGCTCGAGGCGGGCGCCGCGGAGCTTGCTCTTGCCGGTCGCGGTGGTCGTCGTCCAAGCCTCGCCGTTCTCCTTGAGCACGGTCTCGAGGTTCCCGTTCAGGTTGAGCTCGGTCCGTTCGCGGGTGGCATCGAATAGCAAGTTGAAGTCGCCGTGCAGCTTGCGGTCCAGGAACTCGATCTTGCCGGTCATGCTGATGGCGCCGAGCTCGGTGAGCCGTTCGATGCCGTGGGCCTTCTGGACCATCGCCACCACTTCGGCGACGGATGGCAGTCCCGGCTCAGGCACGTGACGTGGATCGTGCTCCACGCGATCACCCATCATGGTCTTCATGTGGGTGACTGTGCCGTCGTCGCCGCGGAGAAACTCGAGCTCGAGACGTTTGTTGGCCTCGTGCACGAAACGGCCGGGGGCGTCCGTCGCTTTGAAAACCAAGAGGGTGGTGCCCGGGCGCTCGAACATCAGGCGCTTTCCCTGGCGTGAGATCACGTAGTACGCCGCGGGGTTGGTCTCGTCCCAGTAGAGACCGGCCATCTCTCGCATCTCCTCGGCGGACGGTCCCTGGGCGGTGCGGGGCAGGGATTCGAAGTCGCGGTCCACCAGGGCGGTCTGGAGGACTTCCTCGAGAGACATGCCGGCCAGGGAGCCGCGGGATTGAGTGAAGAACAGCACCATCAAATCCTGCTCGGGCCACGCCCAGGCGTGGGTGCCGTCGGAGCCGCCGTGGCCGAAGATCAGCGGATTGGCTGCGCCGCCCTCCGGGGTGTAAACCATCCATTGCTGACCATAGCTCAGCTTCAGGTTCTCGAAGGTCGAAGGGTACCGCTCAAAGTGATGGACCGGAGTCAAACCGCGTCGAATGGCCGCGGTGGAGAGCAGGCGCTGGTCACCCAACATGCCGCCATCCATCCAGAGGGCGAGAAAGCGGGCATAGTCGGTGGTGGTGGAGTAGAGGCTCTGGGAGGTGAGAAAGAGATGAAAGATCGGCGGGTCCTCGGTCGGGCTCCAGTGACGCTCCCATGCGCCGGTGCCTCCGGAGTAGGCACTTGGGACGCGCTGGCGACCTTCGCTTTCGGAGTCGAGCAAGGTGACCGAGTCGGACATCCCCAAGGGTTCGAGGATGCGTTGTTCGATGAACTCCGCCGCCGAAGTGCCAGTCACCTGCTCGACGATGGCCCCCAGGGTGTCGCTGCCGGCATCGCTGTACTGAAACTTGCTGCCGGGCTCGAAGTCGAGCCCATGGGCCACCGCTTCCGCGGCGATCTCGCCGAGGTTGGTGTAGTCGCCCAGGGGGCGACCGATGGTGGTGAATGGAAAGCCCGCGGTGTGCGTCAGGAGATGCTCGAGGGTGATGTTGCGGGTTTCGGGATGATCGAAGGACTCGAGAATCGCTCGAACCGGTGTTTCCAGGCTGAGACGACCGTCGTCGATGAGCATTTGAATCGCCGTACCCACCAGGGGCTTGGTCATCGAGCGCACGCAGTAGACGGCGCCCGCTTCGAGCGGTACGCCAGCGTCGCGATCGTGCCAGCCGTAGGCCTGGCGGTAGATGGTGCGACGGTTCTTGATCACCGCCAGCTCGCCGCCGACGATCTCTTCGGCCGCCACCAGCTCTCGAAGATGAGCGTCGATCAACTCGAGAGCTTGCGATGGAACGCCGACGCTCTCGGGTTTGGCGCTCGGAAAGGCCTCATCCGCCGGGGCATCGCCCGAGATGGGAAGAGCCATGGTGAGACACAAGATCAATGCACGAATGGAGCTCGTGAGTCGGTTTTTTGGCATGGGGAAGTCCTCCTCCGTGAGTCGAATGTCCGGAGTTTCGGGTGGCACTCCGTCCGGTGCCGGACGAAGGCGTTAGGGGATAGCCGATCGCGCGGCGCGCTATCGGTGAGACTTCAGAGGCTGTGGGTCGATCGGCTGAGGCTGGTGAACGATCGCCGGATCGGTCTCAGGCTCAGGCCGTGGAAGTGTCCGGCTCGGCTCGGTAGACCTCGAAGTCGATGTTCTCCAAAGGCTGGGATTGCAGCAGGTAGCCCACGGAGAGAAAGGTGATGGCTTGAAAGTAGAGGCTCAGGAGCGGGGCATCGAGGTAGTCGATGTCGTAAACCTGGTCCGCTGACGTGGTGATGAAGAAGAGGCTCATGGCGATGCTGACGAAGACCAGGGAACGAAGCTGGGCGCGGGATTGGCGAATACGATCGGCGGTGGCTTGATGAGGGTCGAGCTTCTTGCCGTAGAGCTGCCAGACACCGAAGCCAGCCAAGAAGAGGTTGGTGCCGAGCAATATGGCGGTCTGATGCCATCGCCAGACGAATTCGTGGACCCAATAGTCGAAGGCCAGTTGACCGACGATGGCGAGAACGGCAAGAGCCAGGAGCCATGGCGGAACGAAATCGAACAGACGGCGCGGCTGCAGGCTCGCTTTGCGTCGGTGCGCGGCGCGGGATTGCCGCATCTGACGAAATTGAGTGAAGCTGACGATCTCGAGCAACATCAGCGGGAGGAACTGGAGCGCTCCATAGGCCGCCGGCCAGGCTTCGGAGACGGAGCCGTCGTCGCGAGGATCGAGAAAGTAGACGGCCGCCAGCACGACGAAACCCAAGATGAAGACCGCACGGAAGGTGGCGCGCAAGAGCCAGGCACCGAGCTTGTAGTACTCCGCGGAGTTGGGGTAGAGCTTTGGATAGTCTTGCGGCGGATAGGTGTCGCGAATGTGGTGAACTCGGTCGAAAATCTTGCCCGGGAAGTACCAGGAAATGAAAAAGATCTGGCCCAGGAACACGATGCCGAAGAGTAGAAATGGAAGGGTCATGGTGTCCTCCTCAACGGGCGCGCCGTTTCATCAGCTCGCCGAATGCGATGCGTATCTCAGAATCCGTCGCTCCGGCGGCGCGCAGAGCTTCGACGGCCTCGCTCAGTTTCTCGGTCACGAGGGCTCTTAGGTCGATGGTGCTGTTGACCTGGGCATCCGGGTGGATGAAGGTCCCGCGGTACCCCTTGGTCTGAATCACGGAGTCGCGTTCCAGCAGTTTGTAGGCCTTGGCGACGGTTTTGGCATTGACGTCCAGGTCGTTGGCCAGCTGACGGATCGAGGGCAGGGCGTCCCCGGGGGCCAGGCCACCCGTCAGGACCGCCTCCTTGATCTGTTCGATGAGCTGACTGAACAGAGGGACGGGGGAGTCGATGTCGATGACGATGTCCATGTGATCTCGGTGCCTCCTTTGTACCTCTCGATGTAAGGGTACAAGGGGATCATCAGAAAAGCAAGGAGAATTTGTACCATCTGCTGGTGCGGTACAAGGCGGTGGGTCTGGAGGTCTGATCCGAACAGGTCTCCCCTCATCGCTCCGCTCCGGCCCGATCACCTAGGGGTGGAGCTCGGGGCGTTCCTTGGGGCTGTCGGCGATGGGTCGTACCATGGTGGTGCGAAACGGGGGCGCTTTTTCAGAGGGCCACCGACGACACTTCCGACCGCCTTCGGGTGGCAGCCTGGAGGCCGACCTATGAAGACTCGCTTGAACCTTCGACAGAACCTGACTCCGCGGGCTCACGGTGTGACACCTGATCCTTGTGCCGGGCGTCGCTCTGCGCGTCTCGGCTGCGGTCTGGGGCGGCGCACTTTTGCGATCAGGCGCCCCCTGGCGAGTGCCATCGCCGGCGCGCTGCTGGTCGCAACCGTGGCCTGTGCAGACCCAGGCCGGTCGTCGAATGCCCCCCATGCTGGTGGCGATGAGGTGCGATCCGAAGAGGTGACCTTCACGAGTCACGCGACGAAGCTGGCTGGCACTCTCGTCCGGCCGGGGTCGGCCGAGGTCTCAGCGGCCGTCGTGTTCGTGCATGGCTCTGGCCCGCAGGAGCGCAACCGGGCCTTGGCTGAGGCGTTCGCGACCAGGGGAATCGCCGCCTTGGTCTATGACAAGCGCGGTGTCGGCGAGTCCGACGGCGAGTACGAGGCGAAGCAAAGCGTCAGCGGACCCAACATCAGCCTGTTGGCCGATGATGCGGTGGCCGCACTCCAAGAGCTGAGCCGACGCGTCCGCGCTCAAGGCATCCCGGTCGGACTCGCCGGCATCAGCCAGGCGGGATGGATTGTGCCTCTGGCTGCGGAGCGCAGCTCTCTCGCCGAGTTTCTGGTGATTTGGAGCGGCCCGGTTTGCAAGGTGAGTGAGGAGGACATTTACAGCAAGTACACCTCGGACCGCGACACCGACGAGGTGCCGAGCTATGAAGAGGCCCTCGGCTCGCGGCAGGAGCCTTACATCTGGCCTGACTTTCTCGGTACCGATACTGATCCCGCTCAGAGCCTCGGGGAGCTTTCTCTGCCCGGTCTTTGGATTTTTGGTGCCGAGGATGGGAGCGTGCCGGTCGACCTCTCGATCCAGCGACTCGATGCGCTTCGCAAACAAGGCTTACCCTACGAGTACGTGCTCTTCTCCGATCTCGGTCACAACAACATGGGCGAGACGTTCTCGACCGCAATCTCGTGGATCAAGCGTCAGGACTTGAACCGTTCGGCTGGCACCGAATGAGGGGAGCTGCCTGACCGGGTTGGCGGCCAGGGTCCGGCGAATCTCCGCCTCAGCGTTCCGTTTCGCGGTCAGGGTCGGGCTTTGCCGCTCTGGGTAGCCAGCGCCCCACGCGGCGGCAGTAGGCCTCATATTCTTCGCCGAATTCCCGGCGCAGATGACCTTCCTCATAGAGCATGATGAAGCCGTGGAAGCCGGCCCCCACGGCGAGAAGATAGAGCAGCAAGGTCGGCGAGCGAAAGAGGATCGTCCAGCCGAGAATGACCGACAGCACGCCCAAATACATCGGGTTGCGGGTGTAGCGATACAGCCCTCGCACGACGAGCCGCTTTGGTGCACCGATGGGGGCCGGAGTTCCCCTGCCGAAGGAGGCGAAATCCCACACGCACCAGGCGTAGATGCCTGCCCCGATGGCCAGGAGAATGGCCGCGATGGCGGATACGATGCCCGAGGCGCGCGGATGATCGCCAATGATGAGCAACGGCACGTAGACGGCGACCGTTCCCGGGACCACGACGGTGAACAGCAGGTTCTTGAGGAGCAGCACCATCTTTCCGCTCTTTGACCGCCCAGTCCTCGGGCGTCGTTGGCAGAGTGTCGTTGCCGAGGTTGGTTCGAAGACCGCAGAATAGCAGGCGGCTGCCGCGCAGGGCATCGATCGAGCAGTGTCCCACCCTCTAGAAAATGCAGACCATCGCTTCCTTCTCCTACCCCCCGGACTTCGACATCGCGATTGTCGAGGCCGACGCTCTCTCGGTCGAGGCTGACGTCGCAGTCTTCGGTCGCTGCAAGGAGTTGAAGGGTCATCTCGAGAGTCTCGCGGGTGCTCCCTTCCAGACGCTTCCGAGCTCCGATGCCGGTCGCCGTCGTCTCTCGGTTCTCGAGCATGAGGCGCTGCCATGGCGGGCCGCGATTTCGATCGATTACCGACCACGCCCGGCCAGCTTGGAACCCCAGCCTCCGGATGGCCGATACTTCCGGACCCTTCCTCACGCTGCCGGCCTTTGCGCCGAGCTCCTCGCGGTCATCCAGCGGGCTTGTGAGCGCTACTCTGCCCGGTCGATCCTCATGATTCCGCTGTCTTGGAGGAATCCCATCACAGGCTCCATCGCGATGGCGGGAGCCATCTGGCACTACTGCTATGAGGTCGCTGTGAGCACGGGCGATGTCGCTGGCCCCTACGACCCGTTGGAAGGCGTCTTCGACCGCTTGTTCGTGAGGGCCTTTGGAGAGCCAGAAGGAGGATTGGCCAACGCCAAGAGGAATGCTCTGGCCCAAATCCAAGAGGCGGCGCGGAGTCGCGGCTACGCCAAGCGATTCATCTGTGTGGATCGAGCGGATCCGTCCCCCTTCGTGAGTGCCTTCAGAAACGAGGACGGTCGGCTGCTGAAAGCTCTGAAGCCGCTCAAGAAGCTGGATCGCAGGTCCTGGGCGCAAGCCCCATTCGAAGAGGTCTCTTCCGGGTAGGGAGCCGAGACGGACGAGGTCTTGCCACTTCTGAAAGTGAACCCGCGATGGGCGGCGACCGACTCAAGGGACGAAAGGGCGAATCGATCGCCCTTTGAACGAGAGAGCGGACTCCAGGACCATGACCAGAACGCCTGACCAGATCTATGACGAGTGGCTCATCCTGCGTTGTCAGAACGGCGAATCCGAGGCGCTCGAGGAGCTGGTGGGGCGCTGGAATGAACGCCTTTGGCGGCACGCTCGGCGCCTTGGTGCTGATCATGAGCAGGCCAACGACGCGACCCAGGAAGCCTGGATGGCGATCGTCCGAAGCCTCAGGCGGCTCGAGGATCCGGCGCTCTTTAGGGCCTGGGCCTTGCGCATCGTGACGAACAAGTGTGCCGACCAGATTCGACGGGTGTCCCGGCGCAGGAAGTTGGTCGATGAGTACCACCAAGAGCCCGTGACCGCTCCGGAGGGGGACGGCCTCGCCGAATCGGACGAGGACTCCCTCCTCCGATCAGCGCTGGCCGGTCTCCGGGCGGACCGCAGGGCTCTCCTCGGTCTGCACTACTTGGAAGAGCTGGGCCTGTTCGAGATCGCGTTGATCCTGGGAGTACCGGAAGGAACCGTGAAATCGAGACTCTTCAAAGCTCGCCAGGAGCTCAAGGAAGCGATAGAAAGGAAAGATGATGAAGAATCAGCATGACGATATCGACGACAAGATCCGTCGGGCGATGATCTCAGAAGAAAAAGGGCTGAAGATCGGGCCTTCCCATGAACAAGGAGTCTTCGAAAGCCTGCTCGGGCTCTTCAAGGGACGATTGCGCTGGCTGAACTTCCTTGTTTGGTTTTTCCAGATGGTGTTCATCGGCCTCGCCGCGTGGTCTGCCTACCGATTCTTCGGCGCTCCGGAGGTCAAGAATCAAATCCTCTTCGCCACTCTGTTTCTGTGGGGCGTGGGGGTGACCGGACTGTTCAAGATCTGGTTCTGGATGGTCATGAATCGGAATGTGGTGATGCGTGAGGTCAAACGACTCGAGCTTCAGGTGGCCCGAGCCCACTCGGTGGATTGAAGCGCAGGGCCGCCGTCGTGGCTCGGGTTATTGTCGGCACTCGGCGAACTCTGGCCCAGTTTGGTATGCAGAGCACCAACTGGTCAGGTTTACAGCGTAGGAGGCGTCTTCGTCGAGGAATGCGCCGCGGGCGGCGTTTCTCGCGACAACTTCGTTGGAAAAGTCGAAAACAATGACTCGGTAGAGCTCGCCACGCTGCACGATGGCGAGTTGAAGGTCGGTGTCAGTCCGTACCGCTGCCGCCAGCGCTTTCGCGCGATTGGGTGAGCTGAACCCACCAAGGACGACCGCCCAGGTTCTGCCGGCGGTGAGGCTCTCCTCGATCGCCGAGTGGGCAGCGATCAGGGCGGGGCTCGAAGACTTCAGTGCGCCGGGTCTCACGACGACGGTGCCGAACCCCTCGCATTCCCCAGGGCACTCTTTTCGCCGGAACCACTTATCCGTTGTCTCGTACCAGCTCGAGTGAATCCAGCCGTCTTCCAGGAGGTAGGAGTCGCTTCCTCGTTCGTCGTCTGGTGCGCTCGGAAGGCGTTGCATGCCCACCAGCAGATTGACCGGGACCTCGAGTTTTCGGCTGGCGGTCTGCCCTTTGACGACGTAGTTGACTCGGAGATCGAGCAGGAGGCCCAGAGGGGCGCGGAGTGGTTCTTCCTCGGACTGTTCGTAGCTCAGGCGAAGAAAGATGTACTCGGTTTCATAAGGAGCGAGCTTGTAGACGATCGCTGTTCCAGGGGCGTCTTGGTCGGGAAACCGGCGCGTGGTGCGCGTCAGGAGGTTGACCGGTGAGCGGTCGGATGCTTCGAGTTCGACCCTCAGCTTGTCGTACTCCGCTTCGGCGCCGCCGTAGTAGACGTATTCAGACTCCCAGTCTTCGATGGTGCTGTTCTCGTAGTCGATGCGTTGAAAATAGAGCTGGACATTGTCGACGGAGATCGGGAACTCGCTTTTGCTGCTGATTCGAATGCGCGCGTCGAGGGTGCTAAGGGAGTAGATCGTTCCGTCGCGCTTGTGACGCACGTAGGAGCGGCCCCCTTCGTCTCCGAGGACGCGAAACTCGACGTCGACGAGGGCCTCGGTGAATAGGATCGGGGCGACCTCGTTGCGCAGGAGGGGGACGAGAGTGGATACCGCGAAGGCAAGAACCCCCGCGGCGATCAGAACGAGGGCTCGTCCGGAGGCCAGCCAGCTCTTTGGCCTGCCCCCTTGCTTCGGTTCTTCCGGCACGGTGGCTCCGACCTGGTGAAGCGTTCACTATTTGCTCTTGGGAGATCAACATACTACGGTTTGGTCTTTCCGTGGCGGCGCTCCCGCGAGGAAATTGACAGCAGGTGTTTCCTCACCCCGGGCTGCATCCAAGGCCAGCGCCTGGCGCTACCTCCCTCTTTGCTCAGATCGTGACCGCCGATCCGCCTCAGACTACGCCTGTCCCGAGTTCGAAGCCTGCCGCGTAGCCGTTGGGGGAGACTCGAACCTTGATTCAAGACAGCTGGCGAGATCTCGAGGAGAGGTAGGGCCAGAACCCGGTAATTATGGCAGCGGACGAAACCAGCGTCATCAGGGTGCCGGGAAAGAAGTTCACGAACCCTCCTAAGTCGAGAAAGATGAAATAGCCCAGATCCGCCAGACCACCGACCAAGGCGGCCAGGCAGACTGCCGAGAACGAGTGACGCCAGATGAACCGGGCGCAGATCGTGGTGACGAGCCCGATCCAAAGCAGATTGAAGCCGTGCTGATTGATGACCGCTCCAGCGGCCGGTGGATAGGCCATTTCGAGACTGGCAGGGTCGACCGCGTCGGCGATGTCCTGGATGGCGGCGGTGGTGTCTTGGGACATGGTCATGATGCCGGCCAGGATGTGCACCAACCCCCAGATGATCCAGAGAATGGAACAGATTCGCAGTAACCATCTGGAGGTTGGACGATGCTCGATAAGGCTCATTTCAAGATCTCCTTCGTAACAATGTTGGTTGCTAATTGCGGCAAAAAATTTTCAGGACTCGCAGCCCAGCGCTGATTTGATCGAGCTGCGGACGTGACGGTCCATCTTCGCAATCGTGGCCTGCTCGAGTTTCGCCAACAAGGCCTCTTCCGCATCCGAGAAAAGCTCGTTGACATAGGCTGCAATGATTGGGGCCACTCTTCCGGTGCAGCCCTTCGAGTACGTGGGCATCAGCTTTGAGTCCTCAGAGATTGCCTCGTAGACCTCGCGGAGATTTATCGCCTCGGCTGCCCTCGCCAAGACGCTTCCGCCTCGGACGCCTCGTTGAGTCCGCACCAGCCCCGCTCGTTTGAGCTTCACCAGGACCCGTCGCAAGACCACGGGGCTGGTGCCGTAGGTCTCGGCCATGACTTCCGAGGTGAGCGGCTCGCCCTCGCGGGAGGCGAGAAAGCCCAGGATATGCAGAGCCATGGGCAGCTGGCTGTTCATGGCATCATCGTAACCAGCTTAGTTGCTAATGGCAAGGCGGGTCGTCGAGTTCCCGAAGCCTGGGGCATCGCGTCTCGCACCCAACGGTCCCTATTCTTCGTATAAGGCACGACCCTTCACGAAATTTAGGAGCTTCGCCATGATCCTCGAGGTGTTCTCTGCCGCCTTCCATTACCTGCGCCGCAACCTCGGCGTCACGCTGCTGGCGGTGGTTCTCCTGGGCTCGAGCGTGGCGGCGGTGGCGACGGCTTTTGCGCTGGCCTCGGCGGTGACCCTGGCGGAGTCGCCGTTTCCGAGCATCGACCGACTCTGGGCGCCGCGCCTGGCGGTTCTCCTGCCGAGCGGGGCGGAGGCGCAGCCGGCGCTGTTTTCCTATCCGGATGTTGCTGCGTTTCGACGGCATCAGGAGACCTTCGACGCCGTCGGTGCCTATGCCTCTCTAGAGCTGCCGCTGGTCGGAGAGCCGGGGCCGGAGCAGGTCCGTGGGGAGTTCGTCGACGCGGACTATTTCGTGGCTCTCGATGCTCGCGCTGCGGCGGGCTCGCTGTTGGCGGGGCAAGGAGCAGGCGGTGATGTCGCCTTTCGCGGTGAGGTGCTGCTGTCGCACCGGCTGTGGCAGAGCCGTTTTCAGGGCGATCCGTCGGTCGTCGGTCAGCCGATCGAGATCTTCGGGGTTCCGCTGCAAATTCTCGGGGTCCTGGCGCCGGAGTTCGAAGGACTCGATTCGGAGGTCGATCTGTGGCTCGACATGGGCTCCTTGCCGAAGATCGCCGACTATCCGGACATTCTGACGGACACCGGCTACGCGCGATTCCAGGTCGTCGCACGCTCGCGACCGGAGGTCGCCGAGGCGGCCGTGGTGGCCGCCGTGACCCGGGCCGGCCGGGCGGTGGCGGCCGAACGTCCCGAGGTCCCCTGGGGCGAGGCCACGGTTCAGAGCTTGGCCGCGGCCCGCAGCGATCCCGGCCTGCGCCGTTTTCTCGGCCTGCTGCTGGCGGCTGCTGGACTGGTCTTGCTGATCGCTTGCTTCAACGTCGCCGGCCTTCATCTCTCGCGGGCGGCGGCCCGCGCCCAGAACTTCGCCGTGCGCAAGGCCTTGGGAGCTTCGCCCGGGAGGATCCTTGCCCAGGTCTTTACCGAAACAGGCCTCGTGGTGCTGGCCGGCACCGCGGTGGGACTGGCCGGGACCTCCGCGCTCCTGCGCTACGTGGTGACGGTCTTGAGAACGGACTGGGTGTGGGAGTCCACGGGGCCCGACATCGCCCGATTGATGGCGGCCGGGATCAGCCCTGGCGTCGTCGGTTTCGCGGTGGCGATCGCTTTCCTGGCCACCTTGGCGGCCGGCATCGTGCCGGCGCTCGATGTCCTGCGTCGGGACGGCGTGCACTACTTGCGGGAAGGTGCAGGGCAGATCGTCGGTGGCTCGGGCGGCCTGCGCTCCCTCGGCCAGCGGGGGCTGGTGATCGCTCAGGCCGCCGTGGCGGTGGCGCTGCTGGCCGTCGCCGGGGTCCTGTTTCGCGATCTGGCGGAGATGCTGCGCATCGAGCCGGGGTTTGACGAGCAGTCGGTACAGGCTCTTCGCATCACCTCGTCGACCCTCTACGGCCCTGCGGAGGCGCCGGCGTTCCATCAGCGCTTGATTGCGGAGGTCGAGGGACTGCCGGGCGTGGCTTCGGCGGCGATCGGAAGCTGTGTGCCGCTGTCGTGCCGCTGGCAGTCGACGGTGCAGGCGGCGGAAGACGACGACTTCGATCCGCTGTCGGCCCCTCTCGTCGGGACCCATTTCGTCAGCCCGCAGTACTTTCGGACCCTCGGTATTTCACTTCTCGCCGGCCGGGCGTTCACCGCGGCCGATACGCGGGAGACGTCGCGGGTGGTGGTGGTGAGCCGGTCCCTGGCGGACCGCCTTTGGCCGGCTCGGAACGCGCTCGGTCGGCGCCTGAAGATCGGCGAGAACGGTGATCCCGCGACGGTGATTGGAATCGTCGCCGATGCGCGGCAGCGATCTCTCTTCGAGGCGGAAGAGAACGTCTACATTGCCGACTACCAGAACGGTGCGGCGTGGGGAATCCTGTTGGTCAAGGCTGAGCGCGACGGGCCCCTCGACGCCGCGACTCTGCGGGAGACGCTCCAGGGCGTCGACGCCGGGCTGCCATTCCAGCCGGCGGGCTCCCTCGAGGAGCAGCTGGCTCGGGTCAGCTCGGGGAGCCGATATACCTCTCGGATGGTGCTGGCGGTGGCGGCCCTCGCCCTGCTGTTGACGGTGCTCGGGGTCTACGGAGTGGCAGCCCTGGCGGTGGCGGCACGGTTCCGTGAGCTCGCCCTGCGGCTGGTCTTCGGGGCCGATCGCCGTAGGCTTCTTCGCCATGTCCTGAGCCATGGCTTGCGACCGGTCGCCGTGGGCATCGCCCTCGGGGCGCCGGTCGCCTGGGCCGTCAGCCGCAGCCTCACCCTGTCCGTCGTCGACGGCCAGGGGACGCTGCTTGCGGCTTATCTGGGGGCTGCCGCGGTGGTGGCGGTGGCGGCGTTGCTGGCGATCCTTCCCTCCGTCCGGCGGACCCTCTCCATCGAGCCGTCGGTGGCCCTGCGCCGGGGCCCGTAGGGCGACGCCGAGGTCCCATGGCGAGACCTTGCCGTGGGAGCGGAACAGGCGATAATACGGCGAGTTAGTCGCGCCTTCGCAAGAACTTGGGCTGATTCACCAATCAGTAGCTCGTCGATGGGAGTCCTCTGATCCTGCCGCCTCCGGTCCCCGCGCAGTTGGCCAGCCCCCGACCTCGACACGAGGTGGACTTGGGCTCCGAGGCGCCGGTGCTGCGGCCGTCCGCGGCTCTTGGGTTCGGCGTTCGCGCGCCGTTTCACACCCTGGCTCTCTGTGCCTGGCTGGTGATGGCCATCTTGCCCAGCCTGTTGACCTCGAATCCAATCTATCTAGGGGTCGCTCTGCTGTTGGTCGGGTATACCCAGCGGGGCGTAGCTCAACGCTCTCGCGTCGCCGCGGCCTGGGGCTCCTTCGCCCATTTCGCGCTCTTCTTCGTGCTCTTCACACTGGTTTTCAACGCCTTGCTCGGAGGGGCCGGGGAGACGGTCCTCGTCGAGCTGCCGGCCTGGCGGGTGATGGGCGAGAACGACGCCGTTCTCTTTCAGGTCGGCGGCGCCTTGACCCTCGAAAGTCTGGTCTTCGGGCTGCTGAGAGCCGGTGCCATGCTGCTGGTCATCTACGCCCTGGCGACCTTCAATGCGCTCGCCGATCAGTCCCAGATGCTGCGCGGTCTGCCGCGGTGGCTCGATCAAGCGACGACGGTGGTGACCATCGCCGTCACCTTCATGCCGCAGCTGGTGGCGGCACAGCGCGACATTCGCGAGGCGCTGGCCCTGCGGGGGCACCGACTGCGCCGGCTGCGCGACTTCCTGCCGCTGATTCTGATCCTCCTAGGCGAGGCCCTCGAGCGGGCGATGGGGTTGGCCGAGTCGATGGAAGCCCGCGGCTACAGCGGACCCGCTCTCGAGCGGCGCGAGCAGCGCCGACCGCGCTGGCTGATCGCCGTCGGTCTGCTGCTGATCGGGGTCGGCGCCGTCGGCGGAGACCTCTGGGGCCGCCAGGAGGCGGAGGCGCCCTTCTCGCTGGCGGCTGCCTGGCCAAAGGCGGCGGTGCTGCTCGGGGGCTTGTCGATCCTCGGCGCCTTGCGCCTGGTGGGCGGCCGCAGTCGCCGCCACCGCTATCGGCGAGAGCTCTGGCGCCTGCGCGATAGCGCCTTGACCGCCCTTTCCATCACGGCAGCGGTGGCGTTTCTGTTCTTTTACTTCCAGGATCGCACGCCCTTCGTCTACCTGGTCTTTCCGCGCCTCACCATGCCCGCGGCGGAGATGCACCTCTTGCTGCCCCTGCTCGCGATCCTCGGCCCCTTGGCGTTCCACCCGGCCGAGCCTTCTGCCGAGGGTGCGTCGTGATCGAGCTGCGCGCCTTGACCTATCGCTATCCCGGCGCCGAGCAGCCGGTGATCGAAGGCGTCGATCTGCGCATCGAGGAGAGCGAGCTGGTTGTGGTGACCGGGCCGTCGGGTAGCGGCAAGAGCTCTTTGCTGCGCACCTTGAACGGTCTCGTTCCGCACTTCCACGGCGGCAAGATCGCGGGCGAGGTCGAGGTGGCGGGGCGCGATCCGATCGCGGTCGGTCCGCGCGGCATGAGCAACCTGGTGGGCTTCGTGCACCAGAATCCCGAGGCCCATTTCGTCACCCAGGTGGTCGAGGACGAGCTCGCCTTCGCGATGGAGAACCACGGCCTCGACCTCGCGACCATGCGCCGGCGGGTGGAGGAGGTGCTCGACCAGCTGGCGATCGCCCACCTCCGCCAGCGCGAGATCGACACCCTTTCCGGCGGCGAGCGCCAGCGGGTGGCGATCGCCGGCGTGCTGACCTTACAGCCCCGGATTCTGGTGCTCGACGAGCCCACCTCGCAGCTCGATCCGCAGTCGGCGTCCGAGGTCTTGGCGGCCTTGCGTGCCCTCAACGACGATCTCGGACTGACGCTGATCCTGGCCGAACACCGTCTCGAACGGGTGGCCCAGCACGCCGACCGGGTGTTGTTGCTCGAGGACGGCAAGGTCGCCGCCCTCGGGCCGCCGGGAGAAGCTCTGGCCGGCTCTCCCTTGGCGCCTCCCCTGGTGCAGCTGGCTCACGCCCTCGGCTGGCCGAGTCCGACCCTGACCCTCAAGGAGACGAGGCGTCGGCCGGAGCTGCGGCGATTGCGCCAGCGACTCTCCTCGACCGTCGATCCGGAGTCGCCGGCCGCCGGCGGGAAAGAGCCGGCCAGCGAGCCTCCGGCGATCGAGGCGCAGGGCTTGTGGTGGACTTATCCCGGTGGAGTCGAAGGTCTCAAGGGCCTCGATCTCGAAGCACCGCGAGGCTCCCTGACCGCTCTCCTGGGACGCAATGGTGCCGGCAAATCGACCCTGCTGCGGGCGTTGGTCGGGCTGATTCGGCCGGACCGCGGTCGGATTCGGCTGCGGCCGACCGCGGAGTCCAGCCTGGATCCCCTGAAAACGCCGCTCCATGTGGTTTCCCAGGAGGTTGGATTCGTGCCGCAGAACCCCTCGCGCCTGCTCTTCCGCGACAGCGTCGACGCCGAGGTCGAGTGGAGCCTGCGGCAGCGAGGACGCACCGACGACGCGGCCCGGCAGGCGATGGTCGAGTGGCTCGACACCTTGCGATTGAGCGACTTCGGAGACCGTCATCCGCGCGAGTCGAGCACCGGCGAACGCCAGCGACTGGCCTTGGCGACGGCCTTCGCCGGCGATCCCTCGATCCTGCTCCTCGACGAGCCGACCCGTGGTCTGGACGTCGAGATCAAGCACCGCTTGGCGGCCGCCCTGCGTCACCTGTGCCGGCGGGGCGTCACCGTCGTGATGGCGACCCACGATGTCGAGCTGGTGGCCGAATGCGCCGACCGCGTCGCCCTGCTCGGAGGCGGCCGCCTGGTCGCCGAGGGGCCGACCCGCACCATGCTGCACGGCTCGCCGGTTTTCAGCACCCGCATCAACCGGCTCTTCGGGGAACCGGATCTTCACACCTTGGAGGATGTGCTGCAGCGCCGCGGCGATCGGCCGCCAGGGGGCAGCTCGTGAAGCGCCGGGGGGACCTCTTGTCGGCGGTCATTCTGCTGGCGGCGAGCCTGCTCGGAGTTTGGGCCTTTCTCCATCCGATGGCCGGTGGAGGTCCGCCGGAGGGGGCCGGCGGTCCGCGGGCGATGGCCCACTCGGCCGACGCGCCGCTGATCTTCGTGACCCTGCTGGCCCTCTGCCTCCTGGTTTTGGTCGCCAACCTCGAGACCCGGCGGGTCGACGCCCGCCTGGTGTCGGTCCTCGGTGTGCTGGTGGGGATTACGGCTTGCCTGCGGCTGGTGTCCGGGCCGATGGGCTCGAGCGCCTTTTTCATCCTGCCGATTGTCTGCGGCTATGTCTTCGGTGCCGAGTTCGGCTTCCTGCTGGCGGCCCTCGCCATGCTCACTTCCGCCCTGCTCACCGGCGGCGTCGGGCCTTGGCTGCCCTTCCAGATGTTCGCTGCCGGCTGGTGCGGGATGATCTCGGGCTGGCTGCCACGCCTGTCGCCGCCGCGCGCCAAGTGGCTGCTGACAGCCTGGGGCGCGGTCGCCGGACTGTTGTTCGGCGCGATGATCAATCTGTGGTTCTGGCCCTTCCTCCAGCCGGCCGACCCCAGCCTGCACTACGAACCGGGCCTCGCCGTTGTGCAGACGGCGATTCGCTACGCCGCTTTCTACCTCGCGACGTCGATCTGGTGGGATGCCGGCCGGGCGTTGGCGAACGCCATCCTGCTGTTTGTCCTCACGGAACCCCTGATGGAGCTCCTGACCCGCTTCCAAAAGCGTTTTCGCTTCGAGCTCGAGTCGGGCTAGCCCGACCTTCTCACCAGCTCCGTCGAGAAGAGTCGGGCTCGCACTGCCGTTCAGCTATCGAGGCAAATATCTTTGAAGAAGCACAACGGCGGCGACTGAGTGTTGTTGCCCCAGAGCTGCGCCTGGGCACCGCCGTCTTTGACGTTGGTGCTCGAGATGCCGGTCGAGGACTCCTGCCAGCTTGTCTGGTCGGTGACGAAAAACACCCAGGAGTTCGGCGGGCTGTGGCAGAAGCAGTCGTCGCTGGGACAGCCGTTACTGGTCGAGCTTCCAGTGACTTTGCACAGCGCCTGACCGAGGCTGCCGCCGAAATCTTTGGTGACGATCTGAAGACCGGAGTCCTCGAGCAGTTGGTAGCCGCTGATCGTTGGTTCGTCGAAGGAGACACAGACGCTCTGGCTGGTGCCGTCGCCGAAAGTCACCAAGAGGCCGGCGCGATTCGCGCCGGAGCCGCTGTTGGTGGGAGTCGGACAACTGGCGTCGGCGCTGCCTGCAGCAGGGGTTTCAGAACCGCCGTCTTCGGTTGGTTCCACCGGTGCCGGAGCGGGCGTCGGGTCGACGGTTTCGTCGGGGCCCGGACGCGAGGCGATGTAGCCGATCGCCAGGACGATGAGCACGAGTGCCGCAATTCCGATCCACTTGTTCATGATCTCCCTCCAAGGGCAAAAGAGCAGAACTTCTGATTTCGATGGGTTGGAATATTGTACTTTATTATTGTCGACATCCCGGGTCGATTGTTGTGCAAGTCGAGGATCATTCCCCTAGAGCTTGCCACGTTGTTGCCGTATTTCTCCGCCACCGCGGCAACCTGAAGCTGTTCTGCTGCGTCTTCCAGAACCATCGCAACCAGGATCTTGTCGAGAGGATGTGAGCATGAGCAAGCGGGCTTTTCTGTCTTGGCTGGCTTTGGCCTTGTTCATCCTCGGGCTTGCCTTCGCGATTCGCACCTGGCGGCTCGATTCGGCCGCGGGCCCCGCGCCAGCCGGATCGACGATGACTTCTAGCGCCGCGCCGGAGGCTGTGCACGAGGGCTTCCTCTACGGTCGCGTCACCACGCTTGAAGGCCTGACCTACGAGGGCCGACTGCGCTGGGGTGGTGATGAGGAGGCTCTCTGGGGACACACCTTCAACGGCGTGAAGACTGACAACCGATGGGCTGCGCTGGCGCCGGCCGAGGCGCTGGCTCGCCCGCGCCCGCCGCTCGAGATCTTCGGCATGGAGATCGATCGCCGTCCGCGGCCGGTCGACCTCGAGCGCCTTTTCATGGTGCGTTTCGGGGAGATCGCCCACCTCGAAGCGGGCGTCGCAACGGTGCGGGTGACCCTCAAAGGCGGTCGCGTGGTCGAGCTCGATCGCCATGAAGCCAACGACCTCGACGATGGAGTCCGGGTGTGGGACCGGGCTCGAGGCATGGTGGATCTTGGCAGCCGGCGGATTCGCACCATCGAGCTTCTGCCGGCTCCTGATCCGGGGGCCATCGAAGGAGGCTTTTTGCACGGCTCGGTACGCACCTCCCAGGGGGTTTTCAGCGGCCTGCTGCAGTGGAACCGGCAAGACAGCCTGGGTCGCGACGAGCTCGAAGGGGAGGGTCCGGACGGCAGGATCGGGCTGCGCTTCGGCACCATCCGTTCGATCGCACGCCACTCGCCCGAAAGCTCGTGGGTGACCTTGCTCGATGGCCGCGAGATCGAGCTTGCCGGCAGCCGCGAAACCGGAGAAGGCAACCGCGGACTCTACGTCGACGATTCGCGCTACGGCCGGGTTTTGGTCTCCTGGGGCGCCTTCGAGCGGGTCGATTTCACCAGCCAGGGCGAGACTCCGACCTACGCTGACTTTCCGCCGGGAAGATCCCTCGAGGGGATCGTCGAGACCCTGGACGGCCAGAGCCTTGGCGGGCGGTTGGTCTTCGACCTCGACGAGAGCGAGACCCTCGAGACCCTCGATGCTCCCTTCGAAGGAGTGAGCTATTCGATTCCGTTCGGTCGCCTCGCGAGCCTCGTGCCGGCGGGGCGCGGGGTGGGCGGCTCTCGCTTTGCCAGGGTCACCCTTGTCAGTGGCGAAGTCCTCGAGCTCGAGGCGGCTGGAGACCTCGGCGAGCAGAACCTCGGGGTTCTGGTCTTCGCGGTGGGCTCGGAGCAGCCCGAATATGTGCCTTGGAGCGAGGTCGAGGAAATCGGTTTCGTCGGTCCGCCTGAGGCGTGACGCCCTCGGGCGCCGGCTGAGTTTTCTACCGCGCCCTGTCGAGCGGACCTCGATTCTCCGGGTTCAGCTCTTGTCCCAGATCAGCATGTCGGCCCCGACGATCGTGCTCACGGCGAGGGATGCGGTGACGAAGCAGAACAGGAGGTCGCGGAAGCCCAGCTCCAGCCGGCGGCTGGCGACGACGGTGAGCGCGAGCAGGAAGCCGACGACGAGCAGGGGAAGGGTCCAGGTCCCGAGGCCGAGCTCGAGGCTGAGCCGGGCTTCGTCGTTGGGATTGAAGGTGCTGATGCCGGCGGCCACCAGCCGCATGAAGAAGGCCATGTAGAGCAGCGCGAAGCCGAATCGTGAGCCTCGGTTGGCGACCAGTCGATAGCCGATGACGCCCTGGAGGATGGTCAACAGCGGGCCGGAGGCCGTCACCAGCAGTTGGTCCGATGGGGCCACCGTTTCGGTGGACCAGACGGAATTGAGGGTTGCCACCATGTCGTAGCCCAGGGCGACGCCGGTGATCCAGTGGGCGAGCTCGTGGACCACGAAAGTGGCGAGCCCGACGACGAACAGAAGGCCATGAAACCTGGCCGCCAACTTGGCTTGCGATCGATCCATCAGGGGTCCCCCATCTCAGTCTCCGTCCGTTTGCGACCTACGGCGTCGACGAGGGGGATGTTTCCCGGCGAAGTGGGCGGGCTGTTTGGCTTCGTTCCTCGCGCGCGATCTGGCAGACGCTGGTGGTCCACTGCTGAGAGTCGCTGCGAAATCACTGTCGCGAGTGTTTCCTGAGGGGTTGGTGTTCTCGCTCACGGGAGGGCTGAAATACAACGCGCCCGGCGCTCACCACTGAGTGAACTGGCCTGAGAGCGCACAATGATTCTGAACGAACAGCCCTTTGCCGAGAGTGACCACGAGACCATTCACGGGGTGATCGCCGATTGGGCTGCGCTGGAGCCCGACCGGATCGCCCTCTGCTGTGGCGACCAGGTCTGTAGCTACGGCGAGCTCGACCTGCGGGCACGAGTCGTCGCCGACTCGCTCCTCGATCTGGAGCTCGTCGGCAGGCCGATCGTCGCCGTCGTCCTCGAGCCGTCGATCGACCACGTGGCAGTGGTTCTGGGAGTCCTCAAGGCCGGGATGACTTTCCTGTGCGTCGATCCAGACTATCCAGCCCAGCGCCAGCAGCACATGCTGGACGACTCGGCGGCGTCGGTGCTGATCACCCGGCGGTCTTACGGCGGCGAGCTCCGGCCCTTCGCGGGTCGGTGTTTCGAGGTCGAGTCGGACTTCCAGCGGGCTCCGAGCCTGCGCCGTTTCTATCCGGAGCGCAGCGCCCATGATCGCGCCTTCGTGGTTTACACATCGGGCTCTTCGGGGCTTCCGAAAGGTGTCTGTGGCACCCATGAAGGGGTTCTCAACCGCCTCGAGTGGTTCCAGAGGACGGTGGGATTTCTGCCCGACGACGTGGCCTGCGTGCGGGCTTCGCCGAGCTTCGTGATCTCGAACTGGGAGCTCTTCGGGCCGCTCACGGCGGGGATCACGGCCTGGCTGCCAGGCGCCGACGGCCGCGACCCGGCGCGCCTTCTGGAGGGCGCCGCGCAACGCGGCGTGACCCATCTCGGGGTCATCCCGACGCTGCTCCGCCTGATCCTCGAGTACCACGCGGACCGCCTGCGCGCCCTCGAGTCCCTGCGCGTGATCGAGATCGGTGGCGAGCCTTCACCGCCCGGTTTGATTCGCGAGCTGCGCACCCTGCTGCCCGAGGTGACGCTGGTTCATCGCTATGGCTCGAGCGAGATGACGGCGGTCATCTGTCACCGCTTCCTGCCCGGTGAGGATGTTCCCGAGGTGGTGCCCACCGGGCGACCCATCGACGGCACCTTCTGTCGGATTCTCGACGACGACCTACAGCCGGTGACTGCCGGTGCCAGCGGTGAGCTCTTCTTGGGCGGCAAAGGGTTGGCGCGGGGCTATCTGAACGACGCGGAGAAGACGGCGGCCAGCTTCATCGTTGCCGACCTCGGCGGCGGTGTCGCCGAACGGATGTACCGCACCGGTGACCTCGCCCGCTGGAACGCCGACGGCGAGGTCGAGCTCCTCGGGCGGGCCGATTTTCAGATCAAGGTGGCAGGGGTTCGGATCGAGCCCGGAGAGATCGAGGCCGCGCTGGCCTCCGACCCGGCCGTCGCCGAGGCGGCGGTGGTGGCGCAGGATGACGATGCCGGCGAGGCCCGGCTGGTGGCCTTTGCGGTACCCCGCGACGGCGGTCGGGGGATCGAGGCCGCGACGCTGCGGCGGCACCTTGGGAGGTTGCTTACGCCGGCGATGATTCCGGAGCGGATCGAGGCTCTCGATGCCTTGCCGCGGCTGCCCAACGGCAAGGTCGATCGCCGAACCCTGATGCGCTATCGGCCGGCGATGGTCGAGGCCACTGGCGACCCGGAGGGCGAGCTCGACCCTCTCGACCGGGTCCTGTCGAGAGTGCTCGGACCGCACTTCGTGGAAGGAAAGAACGGCCACAGCTTCACCGCCCTGGGAGGCTCCTCGCTGCAGGCCATCCGCCTGGTCTCGGCGCTGAGCGCGTCCCTCGGCCTCGCGGTCGACCTGCTGGCTCTTCTCGGAGCGCGCCCCTTGGACGAGGTGCTCGCGCAGGCTGCTGAGGTCGCGGTCGGCGATGCCTCGCCTGCCGGTGAAACGGTGGATGGGGCCACGGTCGAGGATGAATCCGGCAAGCCTGCCGCGGCCTTCGCTCTGACTCCGGCGCAGCGGCGAATGTACTTCCTCTGGCAGGCCGATCCGACGAGCTCCCAGTACAACGTCTGGCGGGCTTGGCGCCTCGCCGGTGAGGTCGACTCGGGTCGCCTCGAAGGCGCGCTGCAGGAGCTTTCGGCACGTCACCCGGCGCTGCGGGCTCGGATCGTCGTCGAAGCCGAAACGCCATGGATCACGCTGGCGGAGACACCTTCATGGCGTCTCGAGCGGCAGCAGACCGATTCAGACCTGAGCGATTGTGTCGAGCAGTGGGCGAATCGCCCCTTCGATCTCCTCGCTGGCCCGCTGTGTCGCGCCTTGCTCCTCGATTCGCCGGGCGAGCGGGCCCTGGTGCTGTCCTTCCATCACCTGGTCGTCGACGCTTGGTCCCTCGACCTCTTGATCGCCGAGCTTTCCGAGCTCTACACCGAGCCGCCCGCCGCGCCGACGACGGCCCCCTCGGTAGAGGCCTACCAACGGCTCGTGGCGCTCCACGAGGGCATGATCGATGCCTTGCCGCGAGGCTGGAGCGACCACTGGCGGAATTGCCTCGCCGACCTCGAGCCCTTGCCCTTGCCGCTGCCGGTTGCCGGCGAGGTCGGCGCAGGGCTCGATCGTCGGATGGCGGTGCACTGCCGCTTTCCGCAGCCCTTGACCGACGACCTGGTCGAGCTCTGTCGCCGAGATGAAGCCAGCCTCTACACGGCCCTCGTCACCGCGGTGCAGGTGCTGCTGTCGATCGTCACCCAGGCTGAGGACGTCGCCGTCGGCGGCGCCTTCACCAATCGCACCGATGGCGACAGTCAGCGCCTGGTCGGGCTTTGGGTCAACACCGTCGTGCTGCGCCTCGATCTCTCCGACGACCCCGATTTCTCGACCTGCTTGCGACGCACTCGGGCGGCACTCCTCGGTGCCCTGGAGCACGGGGCAGTGCCCTTCGACGAGGTCGTGCGGTTGCTGCGGCCGGAGCGGCGGGCTGGTCGCAATCCGCTCTTCGATGTCCTTGTCGACCTGCGCGAGGAGGGCATCCGCCTGTTCCTCCCCGGGGTCGAGGTCGCACCCATCCAGCGCACCCGCCGGGACACCAACCTGGCGATGAGCTTCAACTTCCTCCGGCGCGGCGACGAGCTGGTTCTCGATCTCGAGTACGACGGCCGCCTGGTTCCCGAGAGCGCGGCGAAGGCGGTGCCCGGACACCTCGTCGAGCTCCTCCAGCAGGTCCTTCGCCAGCCGCAGCGGTCGGCTTCACGGCTCGAGATCCTGACGTCCTCGGAGCGCCGGCGGCTGGAGAGTTGGTCACGACCGGCGCAGACCGGAGCGGAGTCCTCGACTTTGGTCCTCGAACGCATCGTGGCGCACCGCGGTCTCGCCACCGCCGTCGTCGATGATGCCGGCGAGGTGGACTACGCGACCCTGGAGCGCCATTGGCAGGCGGTGGCCGGGGCCCTGGCTCGCCGGGGCGTTCAGCCGGGAGATCGGATCGGCCTGCTGCTGCCTGCGGGAACCCTGCAGGTGACCGGCCTGCTGGCCGTCTTCCATCTCGGAGCGGTCGCCGTTCCGCTGGACCCGCGGGCGCCCGACGACCGAATCGCTCAGATCCTCGAAGATGCGGCGATCCGTTGCTGCCTGGCGGAGCTTTCCGATGCTGCATCGCCGGCTCTCGCGGGGGGCGCCGTGGTCAGTCCGTCGCGCCAGATCGCCAGGGAGGGGGCGCCGGTGCCGAGGGCTGACGTCGCGCCTCACGACCCCGCCTACGTCGTCTTCACCTCCGGCACCTCCGGACGTCCCAAGGGGGTGGTCGTTTCCCACGCCGCCCTGGCGACCCATCTCGACGCGGCGCTGCTCGCCTACGGGGTGGAGGCGGGGGATCGGGTCCTCTCTTCGGCCCAGGTGTCCTCGGACCTCGCCCTCGAAGAGGTCCTGGGCGGCTTGGCCGCCGGCGCCACGGTGGTGGTGTTGCCGCCGGATCAGGCGCTGTTGGGCACGACGATGAGCCGCTTCATGGCCGCGCAGCGGGTCACCGTCGCCAGCCTGTCGACGGCGGTCTGGAGCCTGTGGTTGGACAGCGCTCCCGACCTCGCCACGCTTCCCGCGTTGCGCCGCGTGATCATCGGCACGGAGATCTGCAGCGCCGACGATCTGCAGCGTTGGTCGGAGTCGGTGGGGAAGCGGGTCGCGCTGATCAATGCCTATGGACCGACCGAAGCGACGGTCACGGCGACCGCCTGGAAGCTCGACGCTGGGCAGGCTCCTCGGCTCGCCAACCACGGGGTTCCGGTGGGGCGTCCCTTGCTCGGCAGCCGCGTCGAGGTACTCGATCGCCGCGGACGCCGGTGCCCGCCGGGCTTCGTCGGCGAGCTGGCGATCGCCGGTCCGCGGCTGGCCGACGGCTATTCGAATCAGCCGGCGGCGACGGCGGCGCGCTTCGTGCCCGATCCCTGGGGACAGCAGCCCGGGGGGCGCCTCTACCGCACCGGCGACCGGGCGCGCTTCCTGCCCGATGGCAATCTCGAAATTCTCGGGCGCCTCGACCGGCAAGTGAAGCTGCGCGGGCATCGCATCGAGCTGGCGGACATCGAGGCCAACCTGGCGGCTCAGCCGGGGGTGTCGGGCGCCGCCGTGGTCCTGGTCGGTTCCGGGGTGCATCGTCGCCTGGTGGCGTTCGTCGCGGGGGACTCCTCTCGCCTGGCCGCCGACGCGGTGCGCTCGCGGGCTCAGGAGGCGCTGCCGGCTGCCATGGTGCCGGCGGCGGTGGAGGTGCTCGAGGCGCTGCCGGTCGCCAATCACGGCAAGATCGCCTATCGCGAGCTTGAAGCGCTCGCCTCCGCCGCGCCAGAGCTAGAGCCGGCGCCGCGACAGCCGCTCACGGAGACGCAGCGGATCGTCCGCGATATCTGGGCGGCGGTGCTCGAGCTGCCACCGGAGCAAGTGACCAGGGGCGATGACTTTTTCGCCCTCGGCGGCCACTCGCTGCTCGTCGGGGCGGTGGTGACCCGCGTCCGGGCAGAGCTCGGGGTCGAGCTGCCGCCGTCTAGTCTGTTCAGCGCCTCGACCCTCGGCGCCTTCGCGCACCGGGTGGATGCCGCCGGCGCGCCGCGGCCGCTTTCCCTGGGCGGGCCTGGGTACCAAGAGCAAGGCGCTGGGTTGGCGTCCTCGGCTCAGCGCAGATTGTGGTTCGAGTGCCAGACAGCGGCCGACACTTCCGCCTACCACATCGTCCAGCGCCAGCGGCTTCGTGGGCGGCTCGACCTCCGCGCCCTGTCGTCCGCCTGCGATCGCTTGGTGGCGCGCCATTCCAGCCTGAGGAGCTGCTTCTCCTTCGTCGATGACGACCTGAGAGCTCACCTGCTGCCGGCCCCCGAAAAGGTTCTGCGACTTCTCGGGCCGGATCAGGGCGACGTGCTCGACAGCGACCGACTGGCGCCCTTCGACCTGTCGCGGGACCTGCCCTTTCGAGCGGTTCTGCTGCGGCTCGGGGACGAGGTTCACGTCCTGCAGTGGACAATCCACCACATCGCCGCCGACGGCGAGTCCCTCGAGATTCTGAATCGTGAGCTGTCGATCCTCTATCGCGCCCTGACGAGCGGCGAGCGAGTCGAGCTTCCGGCGATTTCGGTGAACCACGAAGGCTACGTCGCCTGGCAGCGTCAGCGGCTCGAGAACGGTGATCTGGAGCACGAGAAACGCTACTGGCGCCGGCGGTTGGAAGGGCTCGAACGGTTGCGGCTGCCGCGGCGCAGCCGTGCCGTGGGCACGACCCGCGGTCGTGCGTCGACGGTGCCGATCCGCATCGACGGCGCCGTCGAGGAGGCCGCTCGTGAGGTCTTCGGGCGCCATCGGGCAACGCTCTTCATGGGGCTGGTCGCGGCCGCTCAGCTAGTGCTCTCGCGCTGGGCCGACAGTCACGACGTGGCGGTCGGGGTGGTGACCTCTGGGCGCGGGGCAGCAGGCCTCGACCAGACCGTCGGGATGCTCGCCAACACGCTCTTGATCCGCAGCGATCTCTCCGGCGATCCGACCCTCGGCAGGGTGCTCGAGGCGGCTCGAGCCGGGATCGTCGAGGCGCTCGATCATCAGGAGCTGCCCTTCGACGAGGTCGTGCAGGAGCTGCGGGAAGGAAGCGGGAGCGACGCGGGAGTGCCCTTGGACGTCGTCGTCTCTCTGCAGGGCGAGCGCCAGCCCCTCGCCGCCTTCGATGCCGAGGTGCTGCCGGTCGCCGCGCGGCACGCCAAGTTCGAGCTGGCGTTCCTGTTCGAAGAGACGGCGGACGGCTTGCACGGTCGACTGGAGTACGACGCCGATCTCTACGACGCCGACACCGTCGAGCGCATGAGCCGACACTTCGCCCTGGCGCTGGGCTGTTTCGGCACCCAGGAGGTGCATCGTCTCTCGGAGATCGAGTTGCTGACCGAGGAGGAAGGGCAGCGGATCGTGACCCTCAACGACACCGCGCAGCAGGTCGACGGCGAGCCCTTGAGCGAGCGCATTGCGCGCCTGGCGGCGGATCAGCCCGACGCCCTGGCGGTGGTCCACGGTCGCGACTCGCTGACCTACGGTGAGCTCGAAGAGCGCGCCCATCGGCTGGCGCAGGCCCTCGGCTCCCGCGCAGTCGCTCCGGGAGCGGTGGTCGGAGTCGTCCTGCCGCGCTCGCTGGCCTATGTCTGGTCCCTGCTGGCGGTGGCGAAGGCCGGGGCCGCCTGGATGGCGCTCGACCCGGATCAACCGCCGGCGCGCTTGGCGATGGCCCTCGAAGGAGCCGGGGCGAAGGCATTGATCTGCCGTGACGACCTGGCCGTGAAGCTCTCCGGTGAGCTAGGAGTTGCTCGCCTCAGCCCCGATGCGACGACGTCGGGGGCCTCACCAAAGCTGCCGCCGACGGCAGCGGACGGTCTGGCCTATGTCGTCGCCACCTCCGGCACCAGCGGCCGCCCGAAGCTCGCCGAGGTGACGCGAGCCGGCCTGCGCAATCTGGTGAGCTGGCATCGGCGGGCCTATCGCCTGGAGGCGACGGATCGCACCACCTTGCTGGCCAATCCGGGGTTCGACGCCTCGGTCTGGGAGGTTTGGCCGACCCTGGCGTCGGGGGCGACCCTCGACATCGTCGACGACGACTTGCGGCTCGACGTGCCGCGGCTGGTTCGCTGGCTGGCCGATCGGCGGGTGACGGTGTCGTTCATGCCCACGCCCCTGGCGGAGGCGGCCGTACGCCAGGCCTGGCCCGAAGAGACGGCGCTGCGAGCCCTCCTGACCGGTGGCGATCGGCTCGGATCGAGGCCGCCGGGCGGCCTGCCGTTCCGCCTGATCAATCACTACGGGCCGGCCGAGTGCACGGTGGTCGCGACGGCCGCCGAGGTGCCGCCGGCGGGCGCTGACGGGCCGCCGCCAATTGGCGCCCCGATCGACAATCTGCAGGTCCACGTGTTGGGACGCGATGGCCGCGAGCTGCCCTTCGGGGTGATCGGCGAGCTGTGGATCGGTGGCGTCGGTGTCGGTCGCGGCTACCGCGGCCAACGGGATCTCACGGACGGCTCCTTCGTCACCCCCGAGGCGGTTGGAGAACGCTGCTATCGCAGCGGTGATCTGGTTCGGCGACGGAGCGACGGCAGGCTCGACTTCGTCGGCCGCGGCGATGCCCAGATCAACGTTCGGGGTATCCGCATCGAGCTCGGTGAGGTCGAGGCGGTGCTCAATGCCAGTCCCCGGGTGCGGGACTGCGTTTGTGGTCTGGTGCGCCTCGGCCGGAGCGAGCAGCTGGTCGCCTGGGTGGTGCCCGAGGGCACGGAGCAGGGGGACGGCAGCTGGCTGCGAGAGCTCGCCGAGCAGAAGTTGCCGGCCTACATGGTGCCGGCGGCGGTGGTCTTGCTCACCGAGCTGCCGATGACCGCCAACGGCAAGGTCGACCGCGATGGCCTGCCGGCGCCGCAACGCCAGCGCCCGACCTCGAGGAGCGAGCACAGTGCCACCGAGCGTGCCGTCGCCGGGATCTGGCAGAAAGTTCTCCAGGTCTCTCGGGTCGAGCTCGACGAGCCCTTCTTCGAGCTCGGCGGGACCTCCCTGGACTTGGCTCGGGTGCAGTCGCTGATCCAGAGCGAGCTCGATCATGAGATCTCGCTGGTGGATCTCATGAAGTACACCACCGTGAACCAGATCGCCGCCCACTTGGGCAGCGCCGGGGATGCGGCGCGGTCGGCGCGGCGCGGCAGGCGATTCCGAACGCCCCGGCCCAGTCGCCGCCGGGTCCGCCGATCGAGGAGGGAATCCGCCCGATGAGCCTGAACTCGACCATCGACAGCGCGACCCACGAGGCGGTGGCGATCATTGGCATGGCGGGCCGGTTCCCGGCGGCCGACTCCGTCGCGGCCCTGTGGCAGAACCTGCTGCATGGGGTCGATGCGATCAGCGACCTGGCCGAGGAAGATCTGCTGGCGGCGGGAGTCGACCGCGCCCTGCTCGACAACCCGGACTACGTGCGCGCGGCGGGGCAGCTCGCCACGGTCGACGAGTTCGATGCCGACCTCTTCGGCTACACCCCTTCCGAAGCGGCGATCCTCGATCCCCAGCAGCGGCTGCTGCTCGAAGGTGCCTACCAGGCCCTCGACGATGCCGGCTATGGGGGATCCTGCGACCGCGATGGCGCGCGTACCGGGGTCTTCGCCGGCACCGGCACCAGCCACTACGCCGCCATGCTGCACAACGCCGTGCTGCCGGGGCTCGACTTCCAGGCCCTGATGCACGCCTGTGAGAAAGACTTCGCGGCCACCCGCATCGCCTTCAAGCTCGACCTGCGAGGCCCGGCTCTGAGCGTGCAGACGGCCTGCTCGACCTCCTTGGTCGCCGTCTGCATCGCCTGCGATCACCTGCTCGCCGGACACTGCGACCTCGCCCTCGCGGGCGGGGCTTCTCTGCGCCTGCCTCAGACCCGCGGCTACCTCTACCAGACCGGCGGCGTGTTGTCGCGGGACGGCCGTTGCCGGGCCTTCGATGCCGACGCCACCGGCACTTCGGTGGGCAGTGGGGTCGCCCTGGTGGTGCTCAAGCGCCTCGAAGATGCGCTCGCCGATGGCGACTCGATCCGGGCGGTGATTCGCGGCTACGGCCTCAACAACGACGGTAAGGACAAGGCGGGATTCTCGGCGCCGAGTGCCGAGGGCCAGGCCGAGGCCATCGAGACGGCTCTCGAAATGGCCGGTCTCGACGCCTCGGACGTGGGGTTCGTGGAAGCCCACGGCACCGGCACGCCCCTCGGCGATGCGATCGAGCTGACCGCCCTCAACGAGGTCTTCGGCAGCGCCGCCGATGGCAGCTGCCTGCTGGGTTCCCTGAAGTCGAACCTCGGCCATCTCGACGCCGCCGCCGGGGTCGCCGGGTTGATCAAGGCAGCGCAGGTCGTGCGCCATGGTCTGGTGCCGCCGACGCTGCACTTCCAGAGCCCCCACCGCTTCCTCGGCCTCGACCGCACCGCCTTCCGCGTCAATCGCGAGGTGGAGCGATGGCCGGCCGATCGGCCGCGGCGTGCGGGGGTCAGCTCCTTCGGTATCGGTGGCACCAACGCCCACGTGGTGGTGGAGCAGTTCGTGCCACCGCAGGAGGAGGCTGTGCCCGACGAAGCCCCGCCGAGGCCGAGCGTATTGCTCTTCTCGGGTCGCTCCGAGGCCGCCGCCGAGGGCTACGCTCGCCAGGTCGCCGAGGCGCTGCCGGAGGTGCCCTCGCTGGCCGACGCCGCCTTCACTCTGCAGGTTGGCCGGCGGCACTTTTCTCGCCGACTGGCCTATGTCTGCTCCGATGTCTCGGAGCTGTCGCTGGCCTCTGCCGCGGCTTCCGGAGTGGTCTCGGAACGCCGCTCGGCCTCCTTCTTGTTCTCGGGGTTCGGTGTCGACTGCCGGCCTTCGGCGATCGCCTTCTATGGCGGGGAGCCGGTGTTCCGGGCGATGGCCGATGACTGTGCGCGGGCGGCGGCCGGGATCGGCCTCGGCGGTGCCGTCGAGCAGCTCTGGGCCAGACAAACCGCGGATCCCGATCCGCTCCTCGAGCCCCATCCGGGGATGGTGGCGATGTTCACCTATCAGGTCGCCCTGGCGGCGACCCTCGAGGCCGCCGGAGTCGAGCCCGCCGCGATGCTCGGCTACAGCCTGGGCGAGTATGCGGCGGCCTACCGAGCGGGAGTCTTCAGCCTCGAAGACGCCCTGCGGCTGGTGCACAAGCGAGCCGAGCTGTTCGCCAAGCTGCCGCCGGGAGCGATGCTCGCGGTGGCGGCGAGCGCCGAGGAGACCGAGCCGTTGATGGACGAGGCGCTGTCCTTGGCGGCGATCAACGCGCCCCAGGCTTGCGTCGTCAGCGGCACCACCGAAGCGGTAGGACGGGCCGACGAGCGGTTACGACGGCGAGGGATCCAAACCCGCTTCTTGGCGACCGCCGTGCCGGCCCATTCGCATCTCCTGGCGCCGGTCCTGGAGGAATTCGGCGAGGCGGTCTCGAAGGCGACTCTGTTGGCGCCTCGCCTACCCTTGGTGACCTCCCTGACCGGTACCTGGATGACGCCGGAGCAGGCCACCGAGCCGTCTTTTTGGGTGGATCAGCTTCGCCACACGGTGCAGTTTGCCGCCGCCATCCGAACCCTGTTGCAGCAGCCGGCGCCGGTGCTCCTCGAAGTCGGTCCGACGCGCGCCCTGGCCTCGTTGGCGCGGTTGAGCTGTGGCGAGGACGACGATGCGGTCGTCCTCTCCTGCGGCCGCCATCGGCACGGCACCGAGACGCCGGAGACGCTCTTGCAGACCGCTCTCGCCGGCCTGTGGGCTTGCGGTGTCGAAGTCGATTGGGCGCAGCGTCAGAAAGGTAATCGACGGCGCGTGCCCTTGCCCGCCAGCCCGCTCGAGCGGCAGCGCTACTGGGTCGAGGTCTCGCCGCGGGCGTCCGAGCCGGCGGTGCTCGACGTCGGATCCCGCGACGCCGAGGCGGTCGAGGCCGACGAAGAGCTCGCCCTGCCCCGCCATGGGCCCGCGGTGCGTCGGGCCTTTCGCACGATTCTCGGCTTCGAGCAGATCGGCCTCGACGAGAGCTTCTTCGACCTGGGAGGAGATTCGTTGATGGCTCTCCGCCTGACGGCGGTGTTGAGTCAGGACCTCGGTCGCAGCGTCTCCCCGGAGGTGCTGGTGCAGCATCCGACGGTCCGGAAGCTGGCCGCCAGCCTGGAGTCCGCCGCACCTGTTGGCAACGGCCGCTATCTGGTTCCGCTACGGCCCGGTGAGGCGGCGCGCACCCTCTACTGTATTCATCCGGCCGGGGGCAACGTGCTGTGCTATCGCGACTTGGCGCAACACCTCGGCGGCGCGGGCGGCCTGGTGGGGGTCAAGGCGCGCGGTCTCGACAACGGACAAAAGCCCCTCGCCAGCGTCTCGGAGATGGCGGATCTCTACCTGCAAGCGATGGCGGAGTCGCCTGACCAGGGGGCGCTCTACCTGATTGGCCTTTCCTTCGGTGGGGCGGTGGCTTTCGAGATGGCCCGCCGCCTCGAGGGCGATGGCCGGGAGGTGGCCTTCGTCGCATTGCTCGATACGCCGAGCCCGGGGCAGCTCTCCGAGGACTTGGAGTCCCGCTCGGAAATCCTCGCCTACCTCGCCGGCCCCGCGAGCGGGCTGCGGGCCTCCCAGCTCTACGGGCTCGAGCCCGCAGAGCAACTCGCCCGAGCTCTGCGCTTCGGCCGCTTGCGGGAGCTCTTCCCGGACCCCGCCCATCACGACGATGCGCGGCGCTACGTCGAAGTTTTCGAGCGCAACCTGGTGGCGTTGCGCACCTACGATCCAGGGCGCTACGACGGCCGCGTCCACTTCTACAAGGCGGCGGTGCGGTCGGGTCACCAGCCGGAGGCCCCGGAGGCCCTCTGGCAGGAGCTCGCCGGCGGTGGCCTGGAGCTCAGGGTGGTTCCCGGCGCTCACGAAACGATGATCGATCCGCCTCATGTCGCAGGCTTCGCCCAGGAGCTCGAAAAGGAAATGAGAAATCATGGCTGGCAGTGACCTCGCAACCGACCGTCCGGGAAACGGTGCCCTGGCGGGCCGGACGGCTCTGGTGACCGGCTCCGGTCGAAACATCGGCCGGGCGGTGGCCCTGCGCTTCGCCGTCGCGGGCGCCAACGTCATCATCAACGGGCACCGCGATCGGGCGGCGATCGATGCCGTCGCCGAGGAGGTGCGGGCCCTCGGCGCGCAGGCCTATCCGGTGCTCGCCGACGTCAGTCGCCACGATCAGGTCGAAGCCCTGGTGGCGCGCGCCGCGGAGCGCTTCGAGGGCATCGACATCCTGGTCTCGAACGTTGGGCTTCGCCCCAAGCAGGGATTTCTCGACATCTCCCTCGAAGACTGGGATCGCGTTCTGCGCACCAACCTGTCGTCGGCGTTCTTCCTGGCGCGTAATCTCTTGCCCGGGATGAAGGCGCGGGGATGGGGCCGGATTCTCCACATGTCGGGTCACGATGGCTGGCTCGGTGCTACCAACCGAGCCCACAACGTCGCCTGCAAGGCGGCGCTGCACGGCCTGAGCAAAGCGCTGGCCCTCGAGTTCGGGCCCTTTGGAGTGACCGTCAATACGGTGGTGCCCGGGGTGATCGACACGACGCGCGACGAGAACCACTATCCCGGCTATCGCGAGCGCTATCGGGAGATCGCCGAGGAGCTGCCGGTGCGCGCCGTCGGCACCAGTGAGGATGTCGCCGAAGCCTGCCTCTACCTGGCGTCCCCGGCCGCCAAGCACGTCACCGGCCAAGCCCTCCACGTCAACGGTGGGGAGTGTTTTTGAGCGCGGCCGACGAATCATTTTCTTTGCGGTTGGTCCCCACTGCGGCCCTCGGTCGGCTCGACTCCGCGAGCTACCTCTTCGATCGCGCCGGCCTGACCTCGGGGACGGCCGTCGCCGTCAGCCGCCGAGTCTCGCCGGAGCAGGCCACCCTGATCGAACGCTGCGCTGGCTTCGAGGCGGCGCCCTTCAGCGGCTGGCTCGAGCGATTCTCGGATGACAAGTCGCAGCGATTTCTGGGGGAGCTGCGCGACCAGGGTTGGCTGCAGCCGGTCGCCGATTCTCTCGGGCCGGTGGGGTCTGCGCGCCGCCAGCGCTTCTTCGAAGCGGTGGAGCTCCGGCGCAGCTTTCGCAGCCGCCGGTTGTTTCATCTGCCCGACGACGTCGGCGATGACGAAGCCGATGTCTGCGTGGTCGGTGTGCCGGTTGCGGCCGACGGCGTCAGCGCCGGCGCCGCCCTCGGCCCCGCGGCGCTGCGGCAGGCCAGTCTGGCGAAGGGATTTTGGTTCGATATCCAGGCCGAGGGCGTGTTCAGCGAGGTGCGTTGCGCCGGAGGTCGGCCGGAGATCCTCTGCCAGGGGGTGCGTCTACGGGACGCTGGAGACCTCGGCCGGGAGGCGGTCCGCGTCGCCGACCTGTTGGGCGAGATCGATCGCTTCTGCGCGCGCTGGGACGGTCGACCGGGGTGGCGTCCGCTCTTCCTCGGTGGGGATCACGCGGTCACCTTTCCAATCGTCCACGCCCTCGCTCGGCGCCACCGGGACCTCTGCCTCATCCACTTCGACGCTCACAACGACCTCTTCCTGAAACAGCACCCAACCTTCAGTCACGCCGCCTTTCTGCAGAATCTCCACCTCTACTCGGGCCTGCGGCGCTCGGTCTCCTTCGGTCTGAGGAATCACTCCGATCTGCGCACCGCCCGGGTGGCGGCCCTCGAGGCCGCCGGGGTGCTCGACCGCGCCCATCTCTACGGCTTGGCGGCGACTCGCCGGCTGCTGTCCGATCCGGCGCGCCTGGTGAGGGCCGTGCGCGAGCACGTCGACCATTCCCCCTGCTACCTGTCCATCGACATCGATGTGGTGTCGGCGACGGAACTGGCAGGGGCGACCTCGACGCCGGCGGGGGCAGGGCTCGAGTGGCACGAATTGCTCGCCGCGGTGATGGCGCTGTGCGAGGCCTTTCCCATCGTCGGCGCCGACCTGGTGGAGACTCGCCCGAGTGTTCACCCGGCGGACAACGATCCCCGCAAGCAGCTCTTGGCATTGACCCTGGCTCTGATCGATGGCCTGGCGAAGGCGCCCGAGGGCGTTGCGGTGACCGAGGGTGGCGCAAGTTTCCAGACGTGAGATGGGAGCCCGATGAGTAACGTCCGGCTCTCTTCCTGGTCTGCCTGAATTCCGGGGCTCACCCCATCTTGGTTTAGACTAGTTGAGTTTTCAAATTTAATTTTTCGTCTGCGGGCCTGCTGTGGCCTGCGACTGATCCGACCAGCGAAGGAGGCTCCATGTCCGATATCGCCCAGTCGTCCGGCTCCTTCAGAGGGAGTGGGATGCTCATGTCGAATGGCAGGCTTCGGCAGATCGCCGGCCTGTTCCTCGCGGCCGCGGCCGGAGTGTGGCTCGTCGGCTGTCCAGCCGGAACGGACCACCAGGGTCCCGACCACGAGACCATCGTCCGCGCCAAGCATCTCAACGACCTCGCAGAGCTCAACGACGGTCCTTGCCCGCCAGGGCTCCAGTACCAGCAGGAAGATCTGGTGCAGCCGGTGCAGATCGCGCCCCACGACGGCACCATTCAAACCGAGCTGGTGGTGCGCATCCGCGAGCGCTGCGTGCCGGTTTGGGTACAGCCTTTTCCGGAGACGCCGGGCGGAAACCGGCCGCCGGGCAAGTGGGAGATGCAGTCCCTCAATCTGCGGACCTATGGCTTTCCCAAGGATCCCAACGTTCCGATCACCCAGGCCGATGCCGACGATCCCAACAGCCCGAAGATCGCCTGGAGCGCTCCCGGCCCGACCTTTGTCATGCATCCGGCGACCCAGCCCGGGGCCTCGGACGGCACCCACTACAAGATGCGCCTCTACAACCGCATGCCTCACGAGAGCGATCCCGGGGCCTGCGTGCCCAATCTGAAGTGCAACACCAGCGGCCCGAACGCCGGTATCGATCCGGCGACGGGGAAGTGCAAGGAGCCGATCGATCGGAATTTCGGTGGCTGGCCGCCGACGACGCCGAGCCAGGTGGTCAATGGCAAGGTGATCGAGCCGCCGAACTGCTTCCACGGCGCGAACTCGACCAACTTCCACTTCCACGGCTTCCACGTTTCGCCCCAGCTCGGCCAGGACAACGTCGGTCTCGAGCTGCGGCCGCCGTTGCCCACCGGCGTTGTCGAAGCCGACATGCCGGCCCACGGCCCGCACGGTGATCACGGCTCGGTGGCCTACGGTCACTTCGATTTCGACGTCGATCCGCTGCGCTACACCCAGCCTCCCGGCACCCACTGGTACCACGCCCACAAGCACGGCTCGACGGCGCTTCAGGTGCTGAACGGCCTGGTGGGCACCTTCGAGGTGCGCGGTGAGTTCGACGCCGAGCTCGAGAGCTGGTTCGAGGCCGAGGGCGGCGGTGAGCTGGAAGAGCGCCTGCTGGTGGTGCAGCAGCTCCAGGAAGCCAACCCCGGCCTCGGCGGCGCCGACCAGAACGGCTCGGTGCTGGTCAACGGCCAGGCGAATCCGATCGTGCGCATGGCGAAGGGGGAGATTCAGCGCTGGCGCTTCGTGGGGGCCACCATGCAAGCCTCGGCGGCGCTCAACGTCGGCTTCCCGGAGATTCCCGGCAAGGCGGCTCCGGAAGTGCGTCAGATCGCCATGGACGGGGTCCAGTTCTCGCCCCAGAACTACGGCTGCCAGCCGTTCCTCAACAACCCCGACTGCAGCCCGCAGACGGACGAGACCTCCTTCGAAGAGCTCACCTCCTTCGCCCTCTCACCGGGTTACCGGATGGACTTCCTGGTGCAGGCGCCGACTGAGCCGGGCACCTACTGCATGGTCCACGAGATCCGCACGCAGCTTCACGAAGAGGCGGCGGCGATCCTCTACAGCGCCATGCAGGGGCGCGCCAACTTGATGGCCGAAGCGTGCGGCTTCGACGCCTCGAGCGGCACGCCGCCCCTGTTCACGGTGGTGGTGGAAGATCGCGACAAGGCGATGACCTTCCCGACTCAGGCGCAGTTCCCGGCGCTGGCCTCTTACCTGGCCGACATTCCGCCGGTCACCGACCCGTCGCTGCTGAAGGACGTTTACTACCAGATGGTGGGTCAGGGGCAGCTCAGCGGCTCGGCCGGCTCGCAGTTCTGGATCACCCAGCAGAAGTACGATCCCGAATGCGCCAACGAGTCTCTGGTCCTCGATCGCGCCGAGGAGTGGACGTTGTGGAACAACAGCATCGCCATCGGCCACCCCTTCCACATTCACCAGAACCCCTTCCAGCTCCTCTCGGAGAGTGGTCGCACTCCGAGCGAGTACACCTATCCGGTGTGGCGCGACACGTTGGCGATCTCGACCGCGCCGGCGGCGCCGTCGGGGCTCTTCCTGGCACCCAACTCGGATCCCAACGACTCCACATATCCCTGGGGCCAGTCCAAGATCCGCTACGTTGCCAAGGAGTTCACCGGCATGTTCGTCAATCACTGCCACATCCTCGGCCACGAGGATCGCGGCATGATGCACAACACCCAGTCGGTGTGCGCCAACGGTCGCTGGGCGGCCACCGGCGAAGTGCCGCCGGACGGCCAGTGTGACGCCGAGGGCTTCTGCACCAGCGACTGCGTCGACGGTGCGCCGGAACAACCGCTTCCGGCCTGCGAGACGCCACCGGACCAGCAGAGCGACTGGCCCAAGGACTACGGCGTGACCACGGCTTCGTCGAGCTGACGCAGTCTTCAACGGTGTTCCGAGGCCGGGCGACGGGATGTCGTTCGGCCTCGGAGGAGCGTTCCGGCTCCTGGCTACCGGGCCCGGCGCCGGCGCTGTTCCACGATCCAGGTGGCGATGGGGAACAGCAAGATCAGCGGCAGGACGTAGAAAGCCGGATGGCTCAGGTCGACGCCCCGGGGTCGGTAGACGCCGCCGTAGGCCAGGCAGCTCGAGCCGTAGACCAGCAAGATGCCGGCGCCGCAGGCGCGCCACAGAGAGAGGTCGATGGGTGGCTGCCTCGGCCGGTCCGAGGACGCCGTGGGTTGCTCCGGGCGCAGGGCGCCGCGCCAGCGGTCGAGGTCCCAGATCAGCAGGCCCAGGGTGCCGCAGAGCATCAGGGTGACGACGATGGCCGTCGGGACGACTCCGGTGCTCCAGCAGAAGACGGTGATGGTGGTGATGATCGGCAGCGCCATGGCGGCACCGAGGGTGGCGTAGGTCTGGGTCATCAGCAAGACCGCGATGGTCAGCTGGACGGCGCCGACGAACTGGTAGAACACGCCGGTGGCGTGAAAGGCGTGCAGAAACTCGTGGAAGGCGCCGCTGTTCTGGGGGTCCGTGAAGGGCTGGCCGAGGAGCTTTTTGAGGCCCGCCGGCACGAAGGCGAAGCCGAGAAAAATGCGCAGGTTGGCCACCAGAAGGTGGCTCCAGCGACGGGCTCGAAAGCGCTCGATCAGGTGCTTCATCCCGGTGACTATAGTTCAGAGGACGAGCCTTCCAAGTCCCGAAGTACGCGCTTGTGGGCACCCTTCGAGCGAGACTTGAACAATCAGAGGAGGTCGTTCCATGCGGAAAATCGGTGCGTTGCTCGTGGTCCTGGTTCTAGCATCTGTCCCCGCCCTGGCCGAGGCGCCGGGGGAGGACTCTTCGGGCTCGATCTGGACCTCGGTGTGGAACCGAGTCTCCGGCTGGCTGGTGCCGTTCAGCGGGGTGCGGTGGGCCGGTCCGAATGCCGGAGAGGTCGATTCTCCGGTCGTGCCGCAGGCGAGGGTGGGGGCTGACCTGGTGCCAGCCCTTTGCTTGTCGCGCGATCTCGACTCGGATCGCTCCAACATCTGCCCCCTGACCCAAAGTCAATAGCCCGGCGATCGGCGAGCCCGCGGCTGCGGCGGCTGCCGCGGGCTCCTGGACCCTCAGGTCACGGCGTAGTCGCCGACCAGGCCGAGGTCGAGCCGGACTCGAAGCCGTCCTCGAAGACGCCGCCGGCTGCATCGAGCTGGACTTGCAGGAACTTCACCGAAAAACCGTCCCAAGCCCAGTAGGTGGTGGCGCAGGCCGGGCGCGGACCGATGGTCCAGCGCAGGTCGTTGCTGCCGGCCCGCAGCCAGTCGGGGTCGAGTTCGAGGCGGAAGCTCTTCCAGTCGCGGCTCCAGCAGCCGTTGTCGCGATCGTACTCGTAGGGATCGACCACCAGGTTGGGTCCGTCGTTGATGCTCAACAAGACCTGGCCGGTGAGGGGCTGATGGAGCTGACCGTAGAGGACCGGGTTCGGCCCGACGCGGGGCAGGTCGATCTGGACCGTTTCGGTGGTGCCGATGGGGCGGTTACCGTCGGCCTCTAGATAGACCACGTCACTGGCCTCGAAAACCTCGTAACGGCCGACCCGCGGTCCGCTGAAGCGGATGTTGTCCCAATGGAAGGTGTAGGTGTCGGTGTTGCCGGCCGAGAACTCGGGGGTGTAGGCGTGGGTCTTGAACAGCACCAGGCCGCGAGTGAAGGGTAACCCTCCCGGTACGTCGACGCTCCACTCGTCGAAGTCGCCGTCGGCGGTCTCGATCGCCCAGGTGACGCGGTCGGTCTCGAGGGTGATGCGCATGGTGCGGCGAATGCGGCGGTCGGTGAGTGCCGGGTCGTCCGGATGGAGAGCGTTCCAGTAGGCCCAGTCGTAGGTCAGGAACTGTCGCTCGTTGGCGCGCCAGCCCTCCGGAGCGAGGGCGCCGGTGCCGACCTTGATGCGCCGAATCAAGCGGTTGAAGTCGAACACGATGCGGTCGTGCGGGTACTTCTCGTCGATTGCCGCATCGACCGGACCCGCGGCCACCCGTAGCTGGTCGCGCGGCGCGATCAGCACCTCCCACCAGCTGCGGTTGTCGTGGCCGAGGTTGATGTTGACCTCGAACTCGAGGGTGCCTCCGTTGGCGAAATCGAACTCCTGCTTGGGCCAAAAAGCGCTCAGGGAGTAGGGATCGACCTCTCCCAAGGCGGTCATCATGTGGTTCTTGCAGAGGAAGAAACTCTCGTCGCGATCGCGGCCGTTCGAGCTCTGCTTGGTGCGGATGGCGTGCTGCGGCAGCGGCGAAACCTCCGGGTTGGGGCCGGCGCAGGTTAGGTCGTGGTCGCCGGGAAACGGGCGGTATTCCTTGGTGAACTGCTCCTTGGGATGCGTCCGATGGGTGACCACGTAGTCGAAGTGGTTGGGCAGCAAGGCCTGTGAGGGTGATGCCGGGTCGCCGTCGAAGGTCTCCTCGAGCGCCCAGTCGTCGGGCGGCTGGGCCGGCGGGTCGTTCTCGGGCGTGAGAGTCGGCGGGTCTGCCTCAGGCGTCGGTGCTGGTGGGTCGAGCTCGGGCGTCGGATCTCGCTCGGTGACCCGCGGGTCCGAAGCACCGAGGGCCGTCAGGCAGAGCGCGGTGGCGATGATGGCCGCGGCGGGTCTTGGCAGGGGGTTGCGGTGTTGGGAACTGCGGCGGGGGGAACGGGCGGAAACTGCGTCTGGCTCGAACAAGGTCGGATCCTCCACGATGAAACTGTGTCGGGCTGCATCCACGGCGAATGTTCGAATGCAGAATAGCAAATGTGATCTCTCGAGCTCTTGGGGCGAGTCGCGCGCCGTGACGAGAATCTCTAACCTTTGAGAACAAGAGCCTTGTACAAGCGGCTGGCACCTTCTTTAGGGAGGAGAACAAGAGCCTTGTACAAGCGGCTGGCACCTTCTTTAGGGCACCTTCTTTAGGGAGCACCTTTCGTAGGGGGAATCCACGATTGACGTGGATCCCGCGCAGATCATCAGGGACCAACGCCCGTCGGGGAGAGGCCTGGCACTCGGAGCAGGGCCTTTCCAGGGAGAAGTGCTGGCTCGAGATCGTTGACTTTGTGTCTTCGGAACACTATGCTTAGTGTGTGAATGACACGAAGAGGCAAGGGCTCCACGCCTATGAGTATCCCCGCGCTGCCTTGGCGGTCGACTGTGTGGTCTTCGGCCTCGATGACGAGGACCTCAAGGTGATGTTGATTCAGCGAGATCTGCCGCCATCGGAAGGCGAGTGGGCGCTGCCCGGTGGCTTTGTTCGGGTGGACGAGTCACTGGATGAGGCGGCGCGACGAGAGTTGCTCGAAGAAACCGGGCTGCACGACATCTTTCTCGAGCAGCTCTACACCTTCGGCGCCATCGATCGCGATCCGCGTGAGCGGGTCGTGTCGGTGGCCTACTATGCACTGGTCGAGCTCGGCAGCCAGCGGGTTCGAGCAGCCACCGATGCTCGCCAAGCGGCGTGGTTTCCGGTCCACGACGTTCCATCCCTCGCCTTTGATCATGCCGAGATCCTGGAGGTTGGGCGCCAGCGGCTGAGCGGCAAACTGAGATACCAGCCGATTGGTTTCGAGCTCCTGCCGAAGAAGTTTGCTCTTTCCCAGATGCAGCGCCTTTACGAGATCGTGCTCGAGCGTTCCCTCGACAAGCGAAATTTCCGCAAGAAGGTTCTCTCGACGGGACTGCTCGTCGAGACGGACGAAGTTCAGAAGGACGTCGCCCATCGCGCTGCACGGCTCTACCGCTTCGACGAGCGTCGCTATCAACAGCTCACCAAGGATGGTTTTCACTTCGAGGTCTAGGCCGACGTTCTCACCAGATCGCTTGGCGAAAGGTCGAAGGTTGCTGAATATGCAAGGCATCGGCCGGTGCCGCGACGCGGCCGTACTGGACAGGTTCCGTGACATACGGCTTTGCAGCGGAGAGCTGGTGAGAAGGTCGGGCTAGGCCGGATCGTGGGACAAGGTGAGTCGAGTCGGATGGCAAGCGCCCGGCCTGAAGGGCGCCCCGGCGATCGGTCGCCGTTTTTCGTGAGGAGGCACCATGCAGGCCAGTGTTCGCTATCGCTATGGAACGTCCGAGGTTCTCGAGCTCGCAGAAATCGAGCGACCGGCTCCCTGTGACGATGAAATCCTGGTCAAGGTCGAGGCAGCTTCGGCGAATCTGGGCGATTGGGAGATCCTGACCGGGAAGCCGCTCTTCATCACTGCTATGGCGACCTTGATGGGGCCGAAAGTTCGGCATCCGGTGGTGCCCAGCGGGAGCCGAGATGCGGCTCGGAAGTCTGGAGGTTTCTTCAAGCCGAGGTACCAGATCCTGGGGTGCGACGTGGCCGGCCGAGTCGAAGCCGTGGGCCGAAAGGTCACCCGCTTCGAGCCCGGCGACGAGATCTTCGGAATGTGCGCCTTCGGCGCCTTCGCCGAGTACGTGTGCATTCCCGAGACTGCGACCCTGGTCGAGAAGCCTGGTCATCTGACCTTCGAGCAAGCCGCAGCCCTTCCCCAAGCGACCTACATCGCGGTGCAGAGCATCCGTGACGTCGGCGGGGTTCAGCCGGGGCAGAAGGTCTTGATCAATGGCGCCGGAGGCGGAGCCGGCTCCCTGGCGGTGCAGCTCGCCAAGCTGCGCGGAGCCGTGGTGACCGGCGTAGACAATGGAAAGAAGCTCGAATGGATGCGCTCGATCGGCGCCGACCACGTTCTCGACTACACGCGCGAGGACTTTACCGAGCAGGGTGAGCGTTACGACCTGATCGTCGATCTCGTGGCCCAGCGCTCGATCCGCGCCTGCCGCCGGGCGCTCGAGCCCGAGGGGACCTATCTGGTTGCGGGAGGCGGCATGATGGCGACTTTCAAGGCCATGTTGTTGGGACTCCTGCCCGCGAAGCCGGGCAAGCAGAAGATCGCCTTCTTGATGGCGCAAGACAAAGCAGAGGACCTGGCTTTCGTCAGCGAGCTGGTGAAAGCGGGAAAGGTCCAACCGTTGATCGACAAGGTCTATCCTCTCAGCGAGGTTCCGGAAGCCTTGCGGTCGATGGCGGAGGGGGAAGCTCTGGGAAAGGTCGTCATCGCGATGTCCTCGGCGAGTAGGGCCGGCTAGCAGGCTGCTGAAAAAGTCCGCCTTGCGGCTTTCCAGCGCCGCTAGCTGTTTGTTTCCGGCCCGCGCAGGGGCTCACCCCGTCCAGGGTGGCCCCGTCTCGCGGCTTCGCCGCCGGAGCCCTCTCGGGCCCGGAAGCAGGTTTCCGTTGAGCTCTTCAGCAACCTGCTAGGAGCGATAGCTCTCGAGGAGCTGCTCGAATCGACGAAGACGCTCCCCGGACTGGATGAGAAAGCGTCGCTCTGCTTCATCTCCTTCGACTAGGATGAAAGCGCCGGTCCCCTTGCGTCGCGCGGGAGCATGGTTTGCGGTGGCCGACTCGAGCTCGAGAACCGCCCTCATCAACTCGTCGGACTGGCTGTTGGAGAGCGAGCCTCGGCGTGGTGTTCCACCGCTGTAGACGCCCGACGAGCTGTTCTCGGGCGTGATCGGCCGGTAGGTGAACCGCGGCGAGTCGTCCCCGGGTGCCAACCAGAACCGGAGTCGATTGCCGTTGCCATCGGCGAAGGTGATGCTCCAGGGGGGACTCAACCGGTCGGCTGGGGAACTCCGATTCGACATGGATCTCTCT
Organism: Acidobacteriota bacterium; assembly: GCA_039028635.1. Classification (NCBI taxonomy): domain Bacteria; kingdom Pseudomonadati; phylum Acidobacteriota; species Acidobacteriota bacterium. The sequence continues at coordinate 76,110 of JBCCHV010000008.1, read as the reverse complement.
CCTGTCAGTCTGGACCTCGGGCTCCGACGTTCCTTAGGTCGGGAGCCTACGATCGCCATTCCGGACCGCGTTCGGCCCCGCAGGGATCTTGCCATGATCGAGCGGTCGACCCTGAACGAATGGGTGGAGCTCTTGCTTGTACCGTGGTGTGGAGAGTGGCTGGATGGCACCTTTGCGACCCGGTGCCAACTCGGTTCGTTGGCACCGGTCGAAGTAGGTTTGGAGGGGCTAGTTGTCCAACAGATCGACGTCGATTTCGACGGTCAAGCTGTCGCAATCCGAGTCGAAGATGTAGTGCACGCAGGCGTGGGTGTGGACTCTCATGCCTAGGTTGACTCTGTTGAGTACTCGAGACTGTGCCTCGATCTCGAGAGAAATCTCGTCGATGGTGGTCGTAACGCTATAGGGGAGCAGGTCGTTGATCGCGTCTGTGTCGATGATCGAAAGAACGGTGTTTTCGAGGCCTCCAACGAAGTCGCCGAGGGTTTCCCCGCCAAGGCCCGCCAGGCCGGCGACGCCACCCAAGTCCGAGAAATCTCCCCAGCCAATCTGGTGGTCTTTGTAGGCCAGCTCGAGGTTGATGGTGTCCCCCGAGCCGTTGGTGGTGAAGGTTCCGGTGAGCTCGGCGGTGGCGTCCGTCGGCAGCTCGGCGCCCGACAGATCTTCGACGAAGCTGAGAACGCCTCGAAGCTCGCTGCCGAGAGATCCCTGGGCGGCGACCGTTTGTCGTACTTGGTGGTCGGAGATCTCGGTATAGACGTTGGCCGATCCCGCGATGAGGGTGAAAGGTCGACTGCCTCGCTTGAGGCTCAGCTTGAGATCGCCGTGGCCGGCGAGATCGAGCTCATCCCAGTCGAAGACAGTGGCTCCGTTTTCGAGAGTGAAGAGCTTGTAGCTGATGTTGCCGCCGACGTAGAGATGTCCTCGGTACTCCGTCGCGAGGTCCCAGTTGCTGATGTTGTCCATGCCGACCGAGAGGCGCTTGGAGGGCGAGAACCCGACCTCGCGCAGCTTGACCTTGAGATTAGGGACGCTGGCGACAGCGGTTTCGAGCACCCCTTCGATCAGCACCAAGTCGGGAATCTCTGGGGAAAGGCGGCAGCTCTCCGGGAGCGAGTAGGTGATGGTCTCGAGCTTTCTCGTTGAGCTCTGGCTGATGCCTGCCGCGGTGGCGAGACCCTTGACGTCGACGATGGCATAGTCCTCGCGGGCTCCGGTCCTCATGAAGGTCCACATCGTTTCCATGATGTTGCTCTGCTTCTCGGCGGCGGACATGTTCGCTCCGGAGCGGAGCTTGACGTACTGGGCGGCGCGAGCATTGCCTTCGGCGACGAAGTCGTTGAAGCGCGTGAGGTACTGGTCGAGCTGAGAACCGACCAGATCCGGCGCGGCGCGGATGAGCTCGTTATCCAGGACTTGCGAGAAGCCGTCGGGCAGGATGAGGTCCGTCAGCTGATTGCAGGATGGTTCGCCGAGGGTCTGGAGGAAGGGGCTGTACTGGTTGCCATCGACGATGTCTCCGTCCCAGGAGAATCGGATCCTACCGTCGCTTGCGGCCGCGACATGGGGATCGAGCTGCTGGCCGGTGAGGACTTTGTTGACGGTGACCTGCATGAATTTCTCGTGGCCGGATTGGTAGAAGCCCCTGGCCGCGAGGTTGAAGAGATTGTTGTTGTCGGGGTCGTCCTCCCAAGTCACCGTGTAGCTGTCGTCGGAGGGGTTGACGGCGACCTCGGGGTTGAGCTGATCGCCGTAGCCGATGGCGTTGACGGTCCACGGCCAGGTGACCAAGCCACCGACGATGATTCTGGTGGCCATGATGTCGAAGTAGCCGTTGCCGTCGTGATCGTCCTGCCAGGCGACAATGAAAGTTCCGTAGCTGTTGCTGTCGACGCTGGGGGCGACCTGTTGGCCGCTGCGATGGTACTTGTTGACCAGCAGCGGCATGATTTCATCGCTGTCACTTTCTCGGTACGAGGCCTTGATGTCGAAGTATCCATTGAGGTCGGCGTCGTCTTGCCAGACGACGAGAAATTGGCTGAATAGCCCCCAGCTGACCGCCGGATGGGTTTGCTGTCCAGCCAAGTTGGAGTTGAGATAAAAGTTGATGGTGTAACGGTCGCCATCGTCGTCGAAGAGCACTCCCCGAATATCGAAGTCATTGTTGTTGTCGGAGTCTTCCTGCCAGACGACGGCGAAGTCGCCGGTCGTGTCGAAGTCGACATCGGGATTGCGATGGTTGCCGCCATCGCCGTTGACGCGCTGGTCGGCGATCGTCTCCACGCCGTGGACGTCGAAGCCGCGAATCAGAATGTTGGCGTCACCGTTGTTGTTGCGGTCGTCTTCCCAGGCGACGACGAAGTTGCCGGCGTTGTCGATGGCGATGGTGGGATTGGTCTGCTGTCCCCAAGGCACCGAGTTGACCACGAACTCTCCGAACCGCTCGCTGCCATTGGAGCGAAAGCCGCGCGCCATGACCTCGTAGTAGCCGTTGCCGTCGCGGTCGTCCTGCCAGACGACCACATAGTCACCGTTGCTTCCCACGGCGATGTCCGAAGCGGCCTGCTGGCCGGCGGGATCGCCGGGGACGACGACATCGGCCAGTACCGGCGCAGCCAAAAGGCCAACAACGGCGAGATGAAGAATTACCCTCCAAATCAAGTCCTTCATGAGAACTCCTCCTCGATGTGATGGAAAAGAGTGATCTCTGACCAGAGCTGAGAAGTCTCTCGGGATCCACACCGAGGGTGACGAAAGCCCCCTGAGGTGACTCTGGGTCTTCAGTCGTCGATGGGTTCGTCAGTCTGGTCAGGCAGGAGGAATTTAATTTATCAAAAATTCAAAGTCAATATAATTATAAAATTATATTGACTGGTGCTCAGGGGCGCTTAAACGCCTTCGAGTATGGGCTCCGCGAGCTAGTCGTTGGTCGACTCGAGCCTCAAGACCTTCTCCCGCAACCACTCGGAGATGACCCCGTGCATGCCGGGAACCCATTCTTCGAGGGCGCCGATCTCGTCGTAGCCGCCGCGCTTGGCTTCGAGGAGGGCGTGGTTGCCGTTGGGGAAGGTGACCACGGTGAAGTCTTTGCCGTGGGCTTTGGCGACGTCTTCGATCAGCTCGGCGCAGAGCTGGCTCGGGTTGGAGCGGTCTTTGAAGCCGTAGAGCCACAGTCCGGGGCTCTTCTGGTTGGCGAAGTGGGAGCGGAAGCCGGGTTCCTTGATGGGTTCTTTGCGCAGCCGGGCGATGACCTCTTCGACGGTGCCACCGGTGGCGATGTTTTCGCCGGACCAGCGGCTGTGCTTGTCTTCGAGGCTGAGGGCGGTGGCGCCGCCGGAGAGCACGACGGTGAAGGCGATGTCCGCCGAGCCGGCGGCCTGGGCGGCGACCCAGCCGGCCTGGCTGAGGCCGAAGAGTCCGACCCGGTCGGCATCGACTTCCGGACGTTGGCGCAGGGCGCGCACCGCCGCCAGGGCGTCGCCGGCGCGGCGCGCGAGGAAGGGGTAGCCGAAGGTGCGGCCATCGGGCATGGCGTAGCTGCCGCCGGACTCGCCGATGCCTCGCTTGTCATAAGCCAGGACGGCGAAGCCCTCGCGCACCAGGTAGGCGGGAAAGTGGATGGCGTCGTGGCGGTCGCTGCGGCCGGAGCCGTGGATCCAGACGGCGGCCGGGAAGGGACCGTCTCCCGGTGGCAGGTGGAGGGTGCCGCGAAGCTCGGTGCCGGCGCTCTTGAAGGCGAAGGGTTCGCTGCGACCCTGGCAGCAGCGCTTGGCCTCGACGGTGCCGGCAGAGCTTTCCAGGGTCAGGGCCGTGACCTCGCCTTGGGCATTGCGGGTGAAGGCCAGGCGTCGCTCCACCGGAAATGGCACCGTGATCTTGGGACCGGCGAAGAACCGATCATCCCCTTGATGGAACAGGGTGCGACCCCAGCCCGTCTCGAGATCGATGGCGATCAGGATCTCGTCCATGGCGATCGCCAGGTGGTGGCCGGGGGCGAGCTCGTAGAGGCCGATGTAGGGCGCCGCCTGCTCGCGAGTCAAGGGAGGCGAGGACGTCAAGCTCAGCTTCATCGGGCGATCGCCGAATCGGCAGTCGCCGACCAGAAACTCGCCTTCGCGGCTGGCGTCGCAGGTGAGCTTTCGTCCCTGGAGACGGGTCTCCAGGCGAAGGTTCTCGCCGGCGAGCTTGCCCTCGATCGGGGACTTGAAGCGGCCCTTGAGCTGGCCTTGAATCTTCTTGCCGGAGGCTTCGAGCTCGATCAGGGTGGGCATCCAGACGGGCTCTTCGGTTTCGAGATCGCCGAAGCCGCCCATCCAGATCCCGTTGCCCAGGATTGGGTGATTCGGGAGTTGCCGGTCGGGGGGATCCTCGGTCGCGCAGCCGGGAGCGGCGAGGCAAACGAGCGCGAGAACCCCCAGAAGGAGGAACCGAATGCGGGCGGAGGCAACGGGCGGTCGATGGTCGAGATGCATGCTGGTGCTCCTAGAAGAAATTATCGATCACCTCCCAGGAGTACCCCATTCGGACCGCGCGAGTCGTGACCGGGCTCTGACCAGTCGTTGACAGGCGGTTCCTATGGTCGCCCGTGGAGCAGGAAGACTTCGAAGGCACGCATCAGCTCGTCGCCCTGGTTGCTGTTGGTGAAGATGACGTAGCCGTCGCCGCTGTCGGTGAAGAGTCCGAACTTGCAGTGGAAGTCGCCGTTGTTGCCGCCGTGCTCAACGAGGGGGCCGTGGGGAGTTTCCTGGACGAAGAAGCCATGGCTGATGCTCTGTGCCCACGGATTGCGATAGACGCGTTGCTCGACGGGAACCTCGACTCGTGGGGAGAGCATCTCGCGGTAGGTCTCCGGTTTCAGGCCGCGGCCTTCGGCGACGCCGATCATGAAGCGCGAGAAGTCCTCGGCGGTGGTGTGCAGGCTGGAGGCGGGGCTCGGGAAGTCGGCCCGTTGCCGCAGCACCGGCAGCTCGACGATGTGTCCCATGGCGGCGGTGGTGGATTGCCCGCGGTCGAGGGCGAAGTCGGAGTTGATCATGCCCAGGGGGCCGAAGACCTCCTCTTGGAAGAGGGTTTCGAGATCCTTGCCGGTGATTGCTTCGAGGACACGCCCGAGGTAGTTGAAGGCTTCGCCGGAGTAGTCGAAGCGGGTTCCCGGAGCGAAGTTGAGCTCGAGAGGGCCGCCCGACTCCCAGCCGCCGGGACCGCCCCAGGCCCAGTTCGGCAGTCCCGATTGGTGGGTGAGGATGTGGCGCGCGGTGAGGTTCTTGGAGCGCTCGTCGCCGGCGATGTTGGGGAACTCGAGAGCGCGATGGAGCGGCACATCGAGATCGAGGATGCCGCGCTCCGCCAGGCGCATGGCGAGGAAAGCGAAGACCGGTTTCGAAATCGAGGCGGCCTCGAAGAGGGTCGAGCTCTCGACCGGCGCGCCGGTGCGCCGGTTGCGGATGCCGTAGCTGCGGCGATAGACGATCTGACCCTGCTTGACGAGGGCGACGGAAACGCCGGGCACTCGGTAGTACTGGCGGAAGGCGTCGAGGAAGGTGTCGACGGTGCGGCTCGCGGCAGGGTCGAAGTCGTAGAGGACGCCGTGGGAGCGGAACAGGAAATCGGGCCGTTGCAAGGCGTTCAGCACGAGGGGAGGTGCCGCGGCAACGCGTCCCGGCCGCACCGTGGCCTCGACTGCAGTATCGGCGTCGAAATGCGCCGGCAGATCGTCGGCTCCACTTCCAAAAGGTTTCGAAACTCCGTGGGCGGCGCTGATCGAATAGCTGCCCGGGGGCAGGCGAACGCTGTACCGGCCGGCAGCGTCGAGGGTTGTTTGCACCGAGAGCTCCGGGTGATTCTGGGACCTGATGCGCACCCGCGGGGGCAGCGGCTGCTCGCTGTCGCTCCAGCGCACCTGGCCGCGCAGCTCGCTGAGGCGGGCGCCGTCCGCGAGGAGCACGAGATCACCCAGTCGATGAGAGTTGGCGCTCTTGCCCAGGCCCGGTCCCCAGATGTAAAGGGACGAGTCGGTATCTTCGGCGTCGACGTCGGCGAAAAGGTGGTCGAGGCCGAGGGTTCGGTTGGGCCGAATCAGCTTTCCTAGATGGAGCCGCCACTCGTAGAAAGTGCGATCACCGGCTCGGCGGACGGCGACCTCGGCGTTTCGCCAAGAAGGTGTGCCGATGCCTGGATCCCAGGCTGGGAGGGGCGCTTCGATCTCGCGGAAGGACTCGCCGGCCATCCAAAGCGTGTTGCCGGAGCCCGAAGGCTCGTGGCGGGCGTCGAGGTAGAGAAGGTGAGTGTCCTGACTCTCCCAGGTGGCGCCTTCGCTGTCGTCGATGCGGTGGGATTGGTCGCGCACTTCCACCGCCAGGTAGAGGGACCGGCTCTCGAGGTGGTAGCCGGCCCGGAACCAGGCGGAGAAGTCCGCCGCCCCTTCGGGTTCTTCGTCGTCGTGGAGGATGGTGGGTTCCCAGAAGGCACTCCAGTCCGAGAGATCGCCGTCGACGGTGATACCGGTGACCGGGTAGGCATAGCTGATGACGCCGTTGTTGGCATGGGCGGCGGTCGTGAAGCCCATCCCCAGGACGATGGCCGCGATCAGGAAGCCAAGGCGACCGGTGGGTTGCGAGTCGTGGTTCTGTTGCATCGAGACCTCCCTCCAGGGAAACGTCCGTCCGGGCGGGCGGAGCAGGCTAGGTCCCGGGAGGAACCGCCTCCCCGGGACCATGGATTCAGCAGATCAGGAAGAGTGACGGCGCGAGTGGTGCCAGTCGAGAATGCCGCCGAGATCCAGCCGTCGCAGTCCTTGGCGACGCGCCTCGGCCACCGACTCCGGGGTGACGCCCTGAATCTTGGCGGTGATGAAGCCGCTGATGTCGAGCTCGGCGCCGGCGTCCCGCAGGCCGCGAACGAACTCCGGGGTGACCTGGTGAATTCGCATGGCGATGAGCTGAGAAGCGGCCGGTTCGAGGCCCAGCACGTCGAGCTCGCGAACGAACTCCGGCGACACGTCATGCACCCGGAAGGCGACCAGCTGGCTGCCGTCGAGGTCGCCGTAACCGAGATCGACGAAGGCCGCGATCATCTCGGGCGTGACCTGATGAACTCGAAAGGCGATCAGCTTTTCGATCGGGAGGGGACCGATGCCGCTCGCTGCCATCGCTTCGATCCATGGAATGGTGACGCCATGCACCTTCATGGCGACGAGCTTGCTGTTGCTCGGTTCGTAGCCGGCGCGGTGGAGACTGCGAATCCAGTCGGGCTGAATGCCATGGACGCGGAAGGCGACGAGTTTTTTGCTGTCGCGGATCGTCTGGCCGGCTTCGCGGACGGCCTCGATGTAGTCGAGGCTGACGCCGTGGAAACGAAAGGCGATCAGCTGGCTGCTGTCGAGGTCCTCGAGGTCGGCACTGCGCATTTGGCGAGCGAACTCGAGGGTGACGTCCTGGAGCGCCATACCGAACTGGTGATGGTCGTCGACCTCGAAGTCGAGCGACTCCATCGAGCGAGCGAAGGACGGTGACGGCGTGAAGCGAAAGGTGCCGCTGCCGCGACCGTTGTCGATCCTGCCTTCGAAGTCGATCCGACCGGCCTCGCGTACCAGGGCGAAGCTGGCGCGATTGCTCGCTGACATCGCCTGACCGATGCCCTCGAACTCTCGGACCGCCCAGGTCGAGTAGTGCTGAGAGCGATGCTTGCCGCTGTCCGTTGTCAGGCCGAGCTCGATCTCGCCGGCTCGGTCTCCGACCTTCAGGGTCCAGTCACCCTGGGTTGGGGCGGCTTGGGCCGCTGGAACGGCCAAGATCCACAGTGCCGTGAGAGCCAGGAAGGCGAGGATGGTTCGTGTTCTCATCGTAGGACTCCTCTCGAATCGCGGTGACCGAGATACACCTCTCCCGTGCGGTGACGAGACACCGCGAGTTGCTGGTTGCTGACGAAGGCTCGGTTTTTCGTTTCGGCCGATCGGTGCCAGGGCATCCGGCGGCGGTTTTCCGGGACTATGCGCTGTCCATGATCAATCTCCTGCGGAAACCAGGACAGGTCATGACGGTTGTGCTCCCCGGCCGAGCTTGCCGGCGCGCTGCAGGGCGATCATTCGGGCGGCGCGGGGCGCCTCCCCATGCTCCCGAGCCCGGCGAGCCTGGGCGGTGGTGATGCCGTGCCGCCGCAGGGCGATGAAGTCTTCGACCCGGGGCTCGAAACCGAGCTCGAGGAACGCCGCGACCTCATCGAGGCGGACGCCGTGGACCTGGAGAGCGATGACCTTGGCCGCATCGAGATCAAAGCCCAGGGCTTGCCACTGGGCGATGGTCTCGGGGTCGATCTCGTGCACTTGCAGAGCGATCACCTCTGCGGGCTCGAGGGCCAGGCCGAGGGTTCTGAGCCCGGCGATCCGGCGGGGCGTCACGTCGTGAACCTTCAGCGCGATGAGCTGCTCGGCGCGCAACTCGAGGCCTTCGGCAGTGAGCTCGCGAGCGAACGACGGATCGATGCCGTGGGAACGCATGGCGATCAGCTGAGCCTCGTCGAGGGACGTGAGGAGAGCGGACATCTGGCGCACGTAGCTCGGCGTCACGCCATGGACCTTGAAGGCCACCAGCTCGCCGAAGTTTGGCGAAAGCCCCTCGCGGCGCAGGGCTCGAAGTTCTTCATTGGTGATGCCGTGGATCTCTAAGGTGGCCCTTTCTCGTGGCGAGAACTGGTTCAGGATGGAGCCATCGAGGGCCTCCTCAGTGTCGCCCCCTGGCGGCGATCCGGGGCGGCGAGTCGCCACCTTGGCCGGCAGCTTGGCTCGCGCCGGAGTCGCCGTCTCGGCGCGGCTTGCCACGGTCCTCGGTGTGGGTGGCTGTTCCGGCAGCGGTGGACTCGGCGCGGTGACGGCGATGGCAGTCGTGATGTCGTTCGCCCCGGACAAAGAGGGCTCCGCGACGGGCTGGGCCAGGGCGTGGCCGACGATCAATGCCAGGCCGAGGCACAGGAGGCCCGCCGAGCGGCCGCTGGGGCGTTCGGCAGCCATTCCGAGGATGCGCCGAACCCTGGTCGTCAGAGGACCGGAGTTGGCTCCCATGGCGAGGCGCGGCGCTCGGCGCCAGGCGGCCATCTCGGTGAGAGCGCGGGCGTAGTCGAGGGGATCGCAGTCCAGCGACAGCGCCAGGTCGTCACAGGAGTGCTCGCGCTCGATGCGGATGCGCCGGTTCAGCCACCAAACCGCCGGGTGGTAGAAGAGCAGCGTTTCGCTGGTCACCTGCAGCAGGTTGGCGAGGCCGTCCCAGCGCCGGATGTGGGCCAGCTCGTGGGCGATCACCAGGCGGAGCTGGGCCGGGGTCAGGCCGGTCAGAGCGGTGACCGGCAGAAAGACCACTGGGCGCAACCAACCGAGGACGGCGGGAGCCTCGAGCCAGGTGCAGACGCGGTAGCGGACCGCTCGAGCTATGCCGAGGTGGCTCTCCAGGGCCCGGCCGAGGGTGAGAATCTCCGCGGGTACCGGCAGTGATGGTCGTCGGCCCATCCGGCCCACCAACCACAGCCCCCCGGCGGCGCGCAGGCCAAAAGCGGCCACGCCCATCAGCCAGAGGAAAACCAGCCAGGGCAGGAGCTCGACCGGGGCGCTCGCTGGAATCGGGGCGGGGGTGGCGTGGGACGATTCCAGGGCGGCCACGACCGGTGCGAGAACAGTGGTCAGGGTCGATGCCGGCGCTGCCGAAGGGCTGGTGCCGAGGAGCCAAAAGAAGGTCAGCACCGGCGCCAGCACGCTCCCCGCGAGGGCCACCATCGCGACGCCATAGCGGATGGCCGCGCGGCGCCAAAGGGTCATGGCGAGGGCCGCGAGGGCTGCGAGGGCGGTGCCTTGCCAGAGGGCGTGGATCAGGCTCCAGCCGAGGGCTGAGACGACCTCCGACGAAACCCCGGCGAAGAATCCGGCGGCGAGGGGCATCACTCTTCGCTTTCCTGATAGTCGTCGATCAGGCGTTTCAGCTCGGCAATCTCGCCGGCAGAGACCTCGCGGCCGGCGAGGGCGTGCATCATCAAGTCGCTCGCCGAGCCTTCGAAGACCCTTTGCAATACGTCGCCGGCGAGCTGGCGCTTGGTGTGCTCGGCCGGTTGTCGGGCCTGGTAGACGTGGGCTCGCTGGCTCTCGTCGCGCTCGACCAGGTCCTTGTCGGTCATGATCTGCAAAGTCTTCAAGACCGAGGTGTAGGCCAGGGGCTTCGAGGCGCTCAGAAGCTCATGGACCCGCCGCACCGTCGACGGACCCTCAGCCCACAGGACGCGCAAGATCTCGAGCTCCGCTTCGGTGGGCTTTTTGGGGCGATCCCGACTCATGTCGCCAAGTTACTACGAAGATCTTCGTAGTGTCAACGGCGTACCGGCGTATCGGCCTCTTTCTCAGGGCGCCGCTACCGGCCGGATCAGTCCGATGGCGGGTTCGCCGAGACGGCTGCCTCGGTTGGCCTGGGAATGGTCGAGTGGCCCGAGATCAGGAAGCCTTCGACCCGCCGGCGCCGGCGGATCCCGGCGAGCTCGTGGTCCTGTTGCATCGCCTCGATCCGCGCCGCCAAGGCCGACCAGTCTCGCTGTTGCAAGGGAAGGTGAAGGCTGGCGAGGTCGCGGTTCCAGGTGCCTCGGTTGTAGGCCAGCGAGAGCAATGCGGTCTGGACCTCGGCCGGGATGTAGGCCTTGGTGAGGGTCGGGAACCGCCGGCGCAGGGCGCGCCAGTAGGGCTTCAGCAGGTAGGGGAATATCTCCGCCGCCGCTGGTTGATCGATCTGGACACTGCGCAGTGCGGGGTCCCGTTCGAGGAGGCGGTTGGCGGATTCACCCCGAACTCCCATCGCCCGCAGCATGGCGCGCCACTGGGAGGGCGTCGTGCGGTGCCGATAGGCGAGCTCGATGAGCCAAGGCTCGGCGTGGCCGAGGTCGATCCCCGGATCGAGAGTGACTCCGGACAGCCCGCCGGGCCAGTAAGGAGCCCCGACGTGACCTTCCCGACGGTGGATCCAGCCGGTATCGCCGCGGAAGCCGGGTAGGACTTGCGACGAGCCCTCGGGCTCGGGAGCGGGCGCTGGTCGAGGGTCGGGAGGAAGGTTTGGGCTCGCGATGGCAGGGAGAGGCCGCGGCGCCGGCGAGGTGGGCTCGGTGATCGCTGGTCGCGACGCCCACCGGTCCTGGTGCTCACGCACGATCGCTGCGGACACGACGCCACAGGCGGAAAGGGTCAGAACGACGGTGGTTTCCAGGAGTCTCTTGGGCATCTTTGAGGACCGAGGTCGACGTCACCTTCGGGCCAGCCTGCCAGCGCAACGGGCGGTCTTCAATGGCACCTTTCCTTGAGTTTTGGTCTGTTGCTTGATCAATCCTTCGGCGGAGAAGAATCCCAAAGAATCCGGCTCATTGATGCCGTGAGGATTGGTATCGAAAATGTCCGGGATTTGATCGTTCGATGGTTGAGCGGCGCCGGCTGACGACCCACCTTTCGGGTCGAGGCGCCAGGAATCGAAGGGAGCTCGAGATGACGACGCTGGTGTCCGATCGTGAACCGGAAGACTGCCGAGAGGCTGCCCTGGAGATCGACCTCACGGCACAGCCGGCTCAGCGCATCGAGGCTTGGGTTTCGAAAGCCCTCGCGGGAATTCCCCTCACCTTCGAGGCACCCTCCGAGCTGCTCGACGGGACGGCGGTTTCGGCCTATCCGATGGGACTCGAGGATTCGACCTATCTTCATCGAACGACCCGCTCGCGGCCTGCTTTCGGATTTCGTACGCGGTACCTGATCTCTGCTTGGGCCGCGACCAGCACCGCCGCACACAAGACCCTTGCGAGGCTGTTCTTTTCCGCCCAGGACGAGGCGGGTTTCGAAGTCGAGCTGACGGCCAATGATCCAGGTCTTTGGCAGAGCTTCGGAATCCCGCCTCGTCCTGCCTTTTTTCTCATGCTTCCAAGTCTGCGGGAGAGTGTCGAGCCGGTGTTGCCGCAGGCAAGCCAGCCGATTCGGCTCGGGTCCTCGGTCACGGTGCCGCTCTTTGGCCGGGTGTTGGGCCCGGGCGACCTGCCGGTGGCGAGGGCTCGAGTCGGTCTCCCCTCCCTCGATCAAGCGGCTCACACCGATGACGAGGGTCGTTTCATCTTTCCAGCGGTTCCGTTGGAGCCGCCGATTCAAGAGTTGCGAGTTCGCGCCGGTGGTGTCGTTCGCGTCGTGACTCTCGAGTCGGCACCGGTTCCCGGAGAACCGGTGCACGTTCGCTTCGAGCCCTGATGGAGGAAGATCATGCCAACCTACCTGACTCCAGGAATCTATGTCGAAGAGGTCCCCGGCGGTGCCCGGCCGATCGAAATGGTGGGTACGAGCACCGCGGCCTTCGTCGGTGCTGCTCCCGCCTCCTCGGCGCGTCCGAACGAAGCGGTGGCGATCAACAACTGGACGGAGTTCCTGAAGGTCTTTGTCCAGGAAGGGGATGCCAGTACGCCTCTCTCTCAAGCGGTCTTCGGTTTCTTTCTCAATGGGGGTGGTCGCTGCTGGGTGGTCAACGTGGGTGCCGGAAAGCCGGTGGTGGCGGCCGGCAGTGAACGGGGAGGCCTCCAGCTGCTCGAAGAGGTCGAGGAGATCTCGATCGTTTCGATTCCGGGGTACCACGATGCGGCGTCCTATGAGGCGGCCCTTTCTCATTGCGAAAAACTGCAGGATCGGGTGGCGATACTCGATCCTCCGATGGACCCTTCGAGTATCGATCAGTTGACCCGCGTCATCACCCCCGATCTGCCGCCGGCCGGTGGCGACAAGGGCAAGGACGATGGTGGATCTGGGAAAACCAAGAAGGGGGGCAGTGCTGCGGGTCTTCGTCCGCGAGTGAGCGACGGGGGCTTCGGAACCTTTTACTTTCCCCGCATCGCGGTTCGCGATCCCCTGGCCGGGGACCTGGTTTGGGTGACGCCGTCCGGTCATCTCGCCGGTATTTGGGCGCGCACCGATGGTACCCGTGGAGTTCACAAGGCGCCGGCGAACGAGGTCGTTCGCGGTGCCCTCGACGTTTCCTATCGTCTGACGAGGGATGAGCAAGGTGTGCTCAATCAGAAGGGCGTCAACTGCATCCGCTTCTTCGCCGGCGAAGGCATTCGCGTTTGGGGAGCGAGGACTTTGGCCCCCTCGAGTAGCGAGTGGCGGTACCTCAATGTGCGGCGGCTATTCATCATGGTCGAAGAGTCGATCGCCCGCAGCACCCGATGGATCGTTTTCGAGCCCAACGACCGCTCTCTGTGGAAGACGATTCAGCGCGATATCAGTGCTTTTTTGGAAAGGGTTTGGCGCAGCGGTGCCCTGATGGGGAGTACGCCCGAAGAGGCATTCTTCGTCAAGTGTGACGAGGAAACCAACCCGACCGAGGACATCGATGCCGGCATCGTGACCACGTTGATTGGGCTGGCCCCGGTCAAACCTGCCGAATTCGTCGTTTTCCGCATCAGCCAGCAGGCTCCGGGTGCGGCCGGTGACGGGTAACCCCTGGACTCGCTGAACGAGGAGAACGAGAAATGGCCGAGAACTCCAAATGGCCCGATCCACTGCGGGCAAGCAACTTCAAGCTGAACATGCAGGGCATCGAGGGGCATTTCGTGTCTTGCGAAGGACTAGGTGTCGAGATGGAAGTGCTCACCTTTCGCGAGGGCGGGCAGGAGGTCAAGTATCTCCCGGGCTCGGTGAGCTACAGCCCGGTCACCCTTTCCTACGGCGTGACCTCGGCGGCCAAGGAGCTCTGGCAGTGGATGGAGGCGGTGATGAAGGATCAGGACGCGCGTAAAAACGTTTCGGTCTTGGTGCTGCAGAACGACGGCTCGACCGAGGCCATGCGGTGGAATCTCGATGGCGCCTGGCCCTGCCGTCTCAAGATCGGTCCCTTCAATGCAGAGCACAGCGGTGTCCACATCGAGTCCTTGACCCTGGCTTACAGCCGCTTGACCCTGAAGTAGGCCGGCGAGCGACGTGATGCTGGACGAAGCGGGGGATGGAGATCGTCTCGCGGACGATGAATCTGCGCGCTGGCCGGCGCTTCCGGCCGAGCGGTCGCAGGAGCTCGAGATGGCGTCGGAAGCGTTCGACGGCTGGCGGGACTCACTGCGCCGGCGATGGTTGGAGAGGGAGCAACGGGGGGAGTCGTGGAACGGGTGGCCTTTCTGATCGAAGAGACCGGTGAGCGAGTTCGCTGTCTGCTCAATCCCGAGACGATCGAGATTCGACGCACAACCGGGACTCGCCGTCGCACCTGGCGTGGTGGTCCGTTGGTGACCGAAGGTCTGGTCGACGATCCGGTGCTGGCGAGCGGTGGCGGCTCGACGGAGTTGGATCTGCAGCTGCTCTTCGATCTCGCTGCCGAGGGTGCCGATCGCGCCCAGGGAGATGTCCGGCGTTTGACCCGTCCGCTGTGGAAGATGGCCGAAGAGCAGGCGCCGCTGGTGCGCTTCATCTGGGGCAAGACCTGGAACATCCCGGCGATGGTGGCGGCGGCGGCGGAGCGCCTCGAGCAGTTCGACCTCGGTGGTGCGCCGCGCCGCTCGTGGCTCTCCCTGCGCCTCCTGCGAGTGGGTGAAGGCAGTGGGCGCCTGGGATCGCGATCCCCAGCGCGCCCCGGGGCGGGGCGTCGCGCTGCCGGGCGGGGCTCGGCCTCCAGCGTTCACGAGCCGCTGGCGGGCGATGGCTCGGGGAGTGCCGGCAGGCGTCTGGACGAGGTCGCCGCCAGTCACTACGGCGATCCTTCCCGGTGGCGCTTGCTGGCGGCGGCGAACGACGTTGCGGATCCCTTCGATGTACCGGTCGGAGTTCCTCTGATCCTGCCCGAGGTCGAGCCGTGAGTCTGGCCATCGAGCACACCCCGACACCGCGCTGCAAGCTGGCCGGAAGGGCCCTGGCGAGGGATTGGATGGGCGCTCTGGAGGCGATCCAGGTGCGAGCCGCCCTCGGACTTCCGACGCAATGCGAGCTGACCTTCGGTGGCGCGGCCTTGGGCACCCTGTCGCGGGGTGGATGGAAGGTCGGGGCGGCTCTCGCGGTCGATCTGCCCGACAGCTCGTCGCCGCTCTTTCGCGGCGAGGTGACGGGGATCGAGCAGCACTACCTCGCCAATGGCGACCGGCAGGTGCGGGTGCGGGCTTACGATGCCCTGCATCGGTTGCGCTGTCGTCAGACCCTCGCGGCTCATCGCCAGCTTTCCGTCGTCGAGCTGGCGCGGGAGTTGGCCGGTGGCCTGGGCCTGAAGGTGGAGTCGGTCGAAAAGGGTGTGCGGCGACGCCTCGTCATTCAGAACCGCGGCAGCGATCTCGATCTGCTGCGGCTGCACGCGGAAGCGGTGGGTCTCTATCCGGCGGTGCGCGATCGCCGTCTCTTGTTGCTCACCCTCGAGGGATCCGGCGAGCGGGTCGACCTGCGCCGCGGCAGTGAGCTCTTCGAGGCTCGCTTCGACGTTGACGGATCGCGACCTCGCGGCGTGGTTGCCGGATTCGGCTGGGATCCGGCGAGCGGAGAAGTGGTGACGGGACGGGCACGCCGCGGGCGGCGGGGTGGAGCCTCTCCCGCTGCCGGCCAGGCGGGACCCGTCGCGATGCTCGACCTGGGGGTCGAAGCGGCGCCTCAGATCAAGGCCCGCGCAATCGGGGAGCTCGATCGCGCCGCCGGCCGCGAGCTTTCCCTGTGGGGGGTGGCGCGGGGCGATGGGCGACTGCAGCCCGGCGTGACGGTCAAGATCTCGGGCGTTGACTCGAGCCTCGAAGACTCCTATGTGCTCACCGCTGTGGTGCATCGCCACGATCGCCAGTCTGGTTTCGTTTCGGAGCTGTCCTCCTATCCCCCGAAACCTCTCACGGTGCCCTCGGCGGCGGCGATCGTGCCGGCCCTGGTGACCGCCGTCGACGATCCCGATCGCCTCGGCCGGGTCAAGGCCCGGTTACCGACCTTCGGCGAGCTCGAGACCGACTGGATGCGAGTCGTTTCGCCTGGCTTGAGCGGTAATCGTGGCCTCGTGGCCTTGCCCGACGTTGGCGATCAGGTGGCCCACGCCCTCTGCCAGGGAGACCCGGCCCGCGGCTTGGTTCTCGGTGGGCTCTTCGACGGCGGCTCCTTGGACCCTGGCGTGGAAGGCGGGCGCGTCCAGCGGTTCCGCATTCAAGCCGGTGAGCAGTACCTCGCGCTGGACGACAAAAAGGGCACCGTTCGGGTCGAGAACCAGGGCGGTAGCTATCTCGAGCTCTCCTCCGATGGTTTGGTGGTCCATGCCGCCGGCAATCTTCGACTCGAGGCGCCGGGCAAGAAGATGATTCTGCGGGCGGCTCGCATCGACATGGAGAAGGGCTAGCCCGCCCTTCTCACGAGCTTTCCGCTGCGAGTCCGTATGTCCGCGAATCTGCTGCGTTTTCCGTCGCCTGCTCTCCTCGCAGTACGTCGCGTGCGGCGGCGTCGTGGCAGCGACGGATGCCTCGCATCTTCAAAAACCTACGGCCTCTCGCGAGGAAACCTCGTGGGAAGGGCGGGCTAGTGGGAGGACTGCAATGAATGACCCCATCGGCCGAGGCTGGCGCTTTGTTCATCCCGACATGGGGTTGCCGGAGTCCTCGGGGCTTTGCCTTTCGAATCGCGGCGGCATCGAGTCGGTCCGCGGCAAGGCTCTGATCCGCCAGGCGATTTACCTGCTGCTGTCGACGCGCCGGGGGGAGCGTGTGATGCGACCCGGCTACGGCTGCGATCTCGACCGTCTGATTTTCCTGCCCAACGATGCCACCACCGCGGGGCTAGCGATCCACTACACCCGGCGTGCCCTCGAGGACTGGGAGCCGCGGGTCGAGATTCTCTCCCTCGATGCCGCGCCGGACCCCGAGGAGGGGTCTTCCTTGGAAATTTCTCTGGCCTATCGAGTTCACGCCAGCGGTCTCGAGGACGAGCTCACCTTCGCCATCGACCTGGCAGGCGAGGAGGGGTGATGTCACTCAAGGCACCGAACCTCGACGACCGCGATTTCGAAGCCCTGATGGCGGAGGCCAAACGCCGCGTGGCGCAAGAGTGCCCGGACTGGACGGATCACTCCCCGGGGGACCCGGGAACGGTATTGCTCGAGCTCTTCGCCCATCTCACGGAGGTGATGATCTACCGCATAAACCGCCTGCCCGAAAAGGTCTATGTGGAGCTCCTCAAGCTCCTCGGGGTGGCACTGGCGGCACCGGTCTCGGCGTCGACGACGTTGTGCTTTACGCGCGCCTCCGAATCGGACCGGTCGATCGAGATTCCGCAAGGAACCCGGGTGGCGGCGGAGCGGGGAGGAGACGATGGCGAGCCGGTGGTCTTCGTCACCAGTCGGCGGGTGATCCTGGCGGAAGGTCAGTCGGAGGTCGAGGTGGAGGCGCTTCACGGCGAGCTGATCGAGGCCGAGCTGATCGGCCACGGCACCGGTCTGCCGGCTCAGGTGGTGGAGGTGCGGCGTCCTCCGATCGCGGCGGCGGCCGGTCCCGAGCAGGACTTGGTGGTGGCGGTGGAGACGCCGTCCGCGGAGCTCGACGAACGAGCCCGGGCGATCCCTCACCGCGACAAGGTCTTCCGGGTTTGGCAAGAGGTCGATCACTTCGCCAATGTCGATGCCGAGGCCTGTGTTTACACGGTGGATCGCGCCGCCGGCACGGTGCGCTTCGCTCCCTCCGTTCGCGGCTGCGACGAACAGGGGCTCGAGGAGATCGCCCGCAGCTTGGCGCAGCTGCCGCCGGCGGAGCGCGAGATCCGCGCCTGGTATCGCCGGGGCGGCGGTGATGTCGGCAACCTGGCCGCCAATTCTCTGAAGGTGATGGTCGATCCCATCGCCGGCCTCGAGGTGTGCAATCCCCGGCCCGCCACCGGCGGCCGGGATGCCGAGAGTCTCGACAACGCCCTGATCCGCGGGCCCCAGGAGCTGCATGGCTTGGATCGGGTGGTCAAGGCGAAGGACTTCGAGCGCCTGGCGATTCGCAGCTCGGGAGCGGTGGCCCGAGCCCGGGCCCTGACCCTGGCGCGGATGTGGCGCCACGCGGTGGCCGGGACCGTCTTGGTGGTCCTGGTGCCCGATCTCCCCTCCGCCATCAAGGCCGAGGGACGGATCTCGGCGGACATCCTGATCGAGCATCAGACGGAGGACGCCCGCCGCCACATCCTCGCCGCCCTCGACGAGCGTCGGCCCCTCGGAACCACTTGCCGAGTGCAGTGGGCGCGCTACAAGACGGTCAGCGCCGTGGCTCGAATCGTGGTCTACCGCGAGGAGAATCCCCTGGCCCTGAGGCAGCGGGTGCTCGATCGCCTCTACCGCACGATTCAACCCCTGTCGAGCGAGCACGTGCCGGCGGGTTGGGGCTTCGGAGAAACCCTGCGGGCTTCGCACATCTACGACATCGTGCTCTCGGAGCCGGGGGTCAAATACGCCGATGGTATTCGGCTGCGGGTGGACCACGTCCCCGGCGAGACTCGCGCTCTGGTCGCCGATAGCTTTCAACCGCGCACCTGGTACGCCTCCAGCGGGTCGTCCCTGCTGCGTTCCGTCAACGAAGGCACCGGCTGGGAGGTGGTCGAAAACTTCGGCGACGAGGTCCTTCGGGATGTCGCCTCGCACCCCAGTCGGCCCGGCCTGGTGGCGGTGGCGACGCGGCCGAAGAACGCCCGGGACGCGCGCCTGTATCTGAGCGAGGATTGTGGTGAGTCTTGGAGCCTGATGGCGGAGACGGCCTTCGAGGTCGAAGGCATCGCCTGGCTTCCGGGGCGCAAGAACCCAACCCTGCTGCTGGCCAGCGATGCCGGTCTCTACCAAGTCTCGATGGAGCGGGATGGTCCGGAGCTCGCCGAGATTCCGGTGCAGACCGGCACCGGAGAGCGCCCCGGCTTCTACTCCGTGGTGGCCTTGGTGGATGTTCACGGCAATGTGCTGGTCGCCGCCGCGGCGCAGCGCACCGGCGGGGTCTACCTCAGCCGTCAGGGTGGGCAAGGGCAGTCCTTTCGCCTGATCGGGCTCCAGGGGGAGGACATCCGTCGGCTGTCGATTCAGACCGATGGCCCCAATGCCTGGCTGTGGGCGGCGGTGGCGGCGGCCGGCAACCAGAAAGGCAAAGGCTGCTATCGCTGGTACTTGACCGAGTTCAGTCCCGAGGGCTGGCGCGCCTTCGATGCCGGCTGGACGGCCGGCAGCTGCCACGATCTCGCCTTTCACGGCACGCGGGCGGTGGCCGCCTCCCACCGCGCCGGGGCGATGCGCCTCGACACCAGCGCCTCGGAGCCGACTTGGGAAGCCTCGGTGGTGGCGTCGTCGGGCCTGCCGATGCGCGACCGCGGCCGGCTGGTTCCGGTCTATGCCGTGGCGGTCGATCCGGAGGACCGCTGGATCTTTGCCGCCGGCCCGGAAGGGGTCTTCCGCAGCCGCGACGGCGGGGAGCAGTACGAAGCCCTTTCGAAGCAGGAGTTCGACAAGGTGACGCTGCCCGAAACCTGGTTGTTCTGCTCCGGCGAGCACGAGATCGACGTGGTGACCGAGGATGAAGCGGACAGCGATTGAGCGGCTCTTGCCGCGGGTCTTCGAGCGTTCCGCCGGTGCCGGGACCCCGCTCTCGGCTTTGCTCGAGGCGATGGCCGGAGCGCAACAGCCGGTCGAGGAAGTGCTGCGCCGGCTGCCTTCCTACTTCTCGCCCCACGGCGCGCCGGACGCCTTCGTGCCGATGCTCGCGATCTGGGTCGACTTCGATTGGCTCTGGCAGGTCGAGGGGCGCTCGTCCATCGGGCGCCCGGTCGAGACCGCCGCCGACGTTCGTCAGCTTTCCTGCGGCATCGGGCGGTTGCGCGATCTGATCCTGGCGGCTTCGGAGCTCAGCCGTTGGCGCGGTACCTCGCGCGGCCTGTGTCGGTTTTTGGCCCTCGCCACCGGTGAGAGTGGCTTCGAGGTGGTGGAGAGGGTTCCGGGGCCCGATGGCCGACCGCTGCCCTACCACGTGCGGGTCCACGCTCCGGGTGCCGAGCGGCATCGCACTCTGATCGAACGAATCATCAATGAAGAGAAACCGGCTCACGTGACCTTCGAGCTGAGCTTCGAGGGGCCCAAAACCTGAACCGTCGGGTTTTCAGGAGGCGAGTATGGCCAAGATTTTTCAGATCGTTTCGTCGGCGGAGAAGGTCGCCCTCGACAAAGAGGGAAAGGGCGAGCTGACCTTCGTCGTGACCAACCTGGCGCAGTCGGTGGCCGGGCGGGTGGTGCTGGTTCCCCTCGAGGAAACGGACGAAGGCTGGTTGTCGGTGGAGGACGGCGAGCGCGAGCTGAGCGCCAATCAACCGGAAGAGTTCAAGCTCGCGGTCGAGGTCCCCGGGGAGGTGCCCCCGGGCGAGCATCGCTTTCGGATCGATGTCGTGTCCGAGCTCAACCCGGATGAAGACTTTTCGGAGGGGCCGACGATCACGCTCACCAAGGCGGCGCCTTCGCGGCGCCTGTGGTGGATTCTCTTGGCGGTCTCGCTAGTCGTGCTGATCGCTCTCGTCGGCGTCTTGCTGGTGGTGATGGGGGGCGGCAAGGACGGCGATGGGGCGGCCGAGGGGAGCCGGGGCTCAGCCACGGAAGCGCTTCGTCGTGGTGGTGGCGGTGATCGAGCTGGCGCCGGCGGCGGCGGAGCGGGCACCCGCGCAGATGCCGCCGGTGGTGGCGGATCCGGCGGCGGTGGCGGGACGCCGGTGATCGGCTTCGAGGCCCCGAACCTGATGGGGCTTTCTCCCGGCCAGGCGGTCGAGAAGGCGGAGTCTCTCGGCCTGGTGGTCGAGCCCAGCAAATGGCTCGAGCTGGCCTGTATGACGGTGGGCGAGCAGGTTCCGAGGCCCGGTGGTTTCGTTGCGGAGGGCGGCACGATCTCCCTCGGCCTCCGCACCCTGGTTCCGAGCTTGGTCGGGCGAGAGCTTTCGGAGGCCGAAGAGCTGTTGCAAGATGCCGGCTTGTCGCGAGGCAAGATCAGCCTGTCGGCGAATGCTCGCCAAGAACCCGGCCGAGTCAGTGAGCAAAGCGCCGCGCCAAAGATGGCCGCGCCGGCAGGGACGTCCATCGATCTGACGATTGCTCAGGGTCCTTGCTCTTGGACGAATCCCTTTTCCTCAGAGTTCGGACCGATGAATTGCCGCCGGGGAGCGGCCGCCGCGGGTTTCTCCTGTGTCAGCAAGTCCTGTGCGGCGTTTCAGGTCTACTGTTGCCCCTACCTTCCCTGGTTGGATGAAGACTCGGTCACCAAGCGTCCGGAATGGAAGGACACGGCTCGCTTCGAAGCGACATCGAGCAAGACCTTTCTCGACGGCTTCGAATTCAAGGGCAGGGCGCTGAGCGGCGGGCGGGGATTCGAGCGACAGCGAGCTCGCTCGATGCGCAGTCCGAGTTTCGAGAGAGGGACCTCTTGCGGCGACGAAGTCAGCGCCAAGGGATTCGATTATGGCCCCCTGCGCTGTGCATCTGGACATTACCTGACGAGCCTGACTCTCGATAGTTCCCAGAAGGCCTGGAAGGGCCGATGCTGCTCGATGAAGGTCACCGCCTTTCCGGAGTAGCCCGGATTTCTCAACGGCTCGTGATGGCTCCCGGACAGGGGCCAGGAGGGTGCCGCCGGCGGACTCTCGGTCCGCCAGGCGCGATGCTCGCTGCCCTGAATTTGGCTCTAATTATTCGGACAATTCGAAGTAATTTAATCAAGATTAAACACAAAGATTTTAGGCCATGGTGGGGGGCTGGTCCCAGTCTTAGAGTTCTCTCATTGTCGATGACAACCACTCCCGATCGTGCTCCGCTGGGTCCTGGTCCCTGCAGGCAGCACACCGCTACGAGGGCCTCTGGCATGAAGCGAAAAGGTGTCCGTTTGATTCTCGCTCTACCTCTTCTTGTTCTCGCACTTCTGACCAATGGCTGCATGTTTCGGGGGACTCGCTCTCTGTTCGATCTCGTGGGACCCCGAATGATGAGTGAGTTCTATCGCGGAGAAGGCATCGTTTGCACCGTGCCCGAACCCCTCGAGAGCAGCGACGGGATCGTCATCGGAGTCAGTTTCAGGTTCGCCGTCATCGGTCATTCCTGTGAAGAGCAATCGCGGAAGGTCTTGGTGACCGAAGGGTCTGGTCTGGTGCGACGGGCCGAGGTCGCCAAGAAGAATCAAATCGTCACGATCATCGGAATCTTCAATGGTCCTCAGCAAGAAACTCTGGTTGCTCGGGACATCTTCATTCAACGGAGGTAGACCATGTGGCGCGATTGCTTGAGATATGTGCCCGGGCCCGCTGCCTTTCTCTGGCTCACGCTGACCCTGATCCTGGCTTCAGGAGGCCTCGCTTGCGACAGCTCGTCGCCGACGGAGCCGCGCATTCGAGCGGATTTCAGCTTCGCAGGAGAGGGGGCGCGGGTCGAGTTCAAGGACAACTCGAGCCCTGGGGTTCGAGCCTGGCAGTGGGATTTCGGTGATGGCCGTTCGAGCATCGAGCGCAGCCCGAGCCACAACTACTTCCTGGAGGATCTCCCCAGGCGCTATCCGGTGACCCTCAAGGTCTGTCCGAGCAGTGATCTCGATTCGGTCCGCTGCGACAAGGTGACGAAGACGATTCACGTTTTTCGGACGGGCTCGCCACTGTGAAAGCCGAGGCCGAAAGGGGCCGATGGTGCAATCCAGTCGTTAGAAATTCTCTCGAAGAGGAGGGGTCAAAGTGCTTTCTCAGTTGATCGAAATGTCGGGGTCTGTACAAGTTGCGAGCTGGTTGGCGATGGCTGCGCCAGCGGCCGAAGGATCGGCCTTTCCTGCCTATACCCTCGATCTGGCGGGACTCTTGGATCGAGGCCTGGTGATCGGACTCTCGGTGCTCAAGGCGCTCCTGATCCTCGGGGTGGGATGGATCATCGCGCGCGTCGCGCGAGCTGTGCTGGTGCGGCTGCTCCGCCGGACTCCAGTGGACCGCTATCTTTCGTCACTGCTGACCGGCGGGCGACGCAAGGATCTGGGAGTCGAAAAGATCTTGGGTTCCTTGGTCTACGGCCTGTTGATGCTGTTCGTCTCGATCGAGGTGCTGCGGGCCTTGGGGTTGACCATGGTGACCGAGCCGCTGACCGATCTGATCACCAGCCTGGTGGGTTTCTTGCCGCAGTTGATGGCCGCCGGCACTCTCGCGGTGATTGCGTGGAGCCTGGCGCGCGTCGCCAGGATGATGGCCCGTTCGTTCCTGCAGTCGATCGCTTTCGAGAATCGCCTCGGCGAGGCCGCCGGCGAGGGTGATGGGGCAGGTGGCAAACAGAGTGCGCTGTTGGGGAGAGCCCTGAGCGATGTGGTCTTCTACTTCGTTCTCCTGTTCTTCCTCCCTCAGATCCTCGACGCCTTGCAGATGGAGGGCCTCAGCCCGGTGCGCGAGATGGTGGGACAGATTCTGTCGCTGGTCCCGAAGCTGCTCGGAGCCGGGTTCGTCTTGACCGTTTTTTATTTCGTGGCGCGCATCGTTCAGCGGTTGGCGGTGCCGCTGCTCGCTAGCCTGGGTGTCGATCGCCTGCCGGAGATTCTCGGCGTGACCGTCAAGTCGGGGCCGAAGGCTTCGGTGGCGGCCGGCTGGGTGGTCTTGGCTGGGATGTTGTTCGTGGGAGCGATTCAGGCGGCCAACTCGCTGGGACTGAGCGTCGTCTCGGAGGTTCTCCAGGGGCTGCTGGCCGGTTCCTTCCGGGTCTTGGTGGCGTGTGGAATCTTCGCCTTTGGCCTGTGGGGAAGCCGCAAGTTGGCCTCGACCCTGGCCGACTGGGAGCAGGGGCGGGGCTCGTCGGGAACGCCGTTGGCAACCACCGCCAGGGTTCTGGTTCTGGTGATGGCCGGGGCGATGGCCCTGGGACAGGCCGGCCTGGCTCCGGAGATTCTGCACTTGGCGATTGGCGCAGCGGCTCTGGGAGTCGCCATCGCCGGCGGGCTGGCCTTCGGCCTCGGGGGGCGGGAGCATGCTTCGCGCTGGATTGCAAGCCGGCGCGGGGACTCCTGAGCAACTCCGTTCGACACGCCTCGGTCGCTGGACGCGACTCGAACCGCGGCTTCACACGGCTGGGATGGCGGGTGGGCAGATGGCTCGCCCGCGTCTCTCCCAGCGATACAGAAGGGACCGGAAAGGCGAGTTGCCCCGAGCGGTATGTGCCGGGCGGCAACTGCAGGGAACGGGTTCCTGCAGGCCGCCCCATTGCATGCCGGGACCGATGACCTCCAATTGCACTGATTGAAAACGAATCTCGCAGGGGAGCCCGTGGGGTGATCCGGGCTCGGTCGGTCGGAGCGCTGCCCGGGGATCGAGACGGGGGCAGCTTCAGGGTTCCGCGGTGGTCGTCGTCCTCGCGATTCAGCCGTCGGTGGCCGACGAGGAGCGCTGGACCTTGTGCCGGTAGCGCCCTGGAGTGCAGGCGTAGTGGCGGTGGAACACTTGGTAGAAGGTTTCGACGTGGGAGTAGCCAACGGCCATCGCGACATCGAAGATCGCCAGATCGGAACCGCACAGAAGCGACTCCGCGGCCGCCATGCGGTGCCGGTCGATATAGCTCTTCATACCTTGACCGAGGGCGCGGCGGAATCGACTCGAGATGTTGTTGTCACGGATGCGGCAGCGGTCCCGAACGATCTTGACCGTCAATCCGGTTTCGAACAGGCAAGAGTGGATGCATGAGACCACCTCCCGGAGCTCGCGCGGTAGGCGTGCGAGGTCAGGCTTTTGGGACTCGAAGTAGCGCTCGAGCAATGGGTGTTCGAAGCCATGCTCCGGTAGACGGGGTGACAAGTCCTTGGGTTGCTGCCACATGAGGGCCTCCCATAAAGGAATTAAAGATGAAATCCGAGACACAAGGTATTCAAATTTTCGATAGATCAAAACTGGGAAAATTCCCAGGGATGGCGAAAGGGCCACTGTCGACGGCCGATTTTGGCGCCCGGGGGGGGGCTTGCTGGTGGCGTCACGGCCCCCGAATCGAGGTCGACGGCCGATGGTGACTCCGCTGGAGGAGCGTGAGCTGGTGCGCCGTCAGGTGCTCGGCGCCGAGGCGGAGCGCCGGCGAATCGCTCGTGAGCTGCACGATGGCTTCAACCAGGATCTGGTTCTGATCGCCGTGGAGCTCGAACTGCTGGCGCAAACCCTGGGCTCCGGCGACGAGCTCGCTCCACGGCTGAAGGATCTCGGGTCTCTGTCGCGCCGGCTGCTCGATCGAGCCCGCCGGATGGGTCACGATCTTCATCCGGCCCATTTCGAGATCCTCGGTCTCGAGCGCTCGATCCAAGACTCCGCCAGGGAGCTGGAAAACCGCTTCGCAGCGGTGATCGAGCTGATCATCGATCCGGCGGTCGATCGTGAGGTTCCGGTGGCTCCGGCGCGAGAGCTCTACTGCATCGCCCAGGAGGCCCTGCGCAATGCGATGCGCCATGGTCGAGCCGCTCGCGTTCAGGTGGTGGTGGAGCTCGAAGAAGCGCGAGTGACGCTGAGCGTCGAGGATGACGGCATCGGCTTCGAGCCACCGCGAGTGCGCCGCCGGGGAGGCCTCGGCCTGGTGGCGATGGAGGAGCGTGCCGCCGCCCTCGGTGGCGAGCTGCGCTTGACGACCGCGCCGGGCAAGGGCACCACGGTCTGGGCATCCTTGCCGCTGCCTCCGCTCACCGGCACGACTGCGGAAGGGCGTGTCCGGGCGCTCGTCAGGTGAAGCTGGCCAATGCGAGCCGCAGACACCGTGGAGGAGCCCGCGGGGAGGCCACGCCTGCTCCTAGCCGACGACCATCGCTTGTTTCTAGAAGGGCTGACCAGGCTTTTGGCGATCGACTTCGATGTGCTCGATGGGCTGGTGAGCGGTCACGCTCTGATCGAGGCGGTGCGGTGCCGGGATCCCGATGTGGTGGTGGTCGATTTGTCCATGCCGGTGCTCAACGGCCTCGAGATCAGTCGCCGTCTTCTGCGCGAGGACGCGTCGCGACGAATCATCATTCTGACCATGCATGCCGATCCGCGGATCGCCGTTCGTGCTTTTGAAGTGGGGGTCTGCGCCTACTTGATGAAGACCGAGAGCTGCGGCTCCCTGAAGCAGGCCATCTACCGCTCGCTGAGAGGGCGTAGGTCGCTTTCGCCGTGTCTGCGAGAGCGGTTGGTTGGTGTCCGAGACTCCCGAGCCCACGGCCTGTCCGCCAGTTTCGAGCTGACCCGACGGCAAAAGCAGGTCCTCGCCCTGTTGGCCGATGGAAAGTCCCTCAAAGAGATCGCCAGCGTTCTCGGGATCTCGTCTCGGACCGCCGAATTTCACAAGTACGCGGTGATGGAGCGACTCGGAGCTCGCACCAGTGCTCGCTTGGTTCGCTATGCCGACGTCTTGGGAGTCGGGCGCAGCGCGGCGAGCGACTGAGCTCGCTCGACCGCCGTCGAACATTCCTGCGCTGGAACGCAGCGTTGCCGCCTGCTCCAAGAGCATTCCCCAAGATCCCCGTCCATGGCCTTTGCCGAGGAGGCGGGAAACCATAGGAGACCCAACGGAAAGGAGCCTCCGTTGGGTTCTTCTTCGCAGGACCCGGCTTGCGGGGTCGAGGGCGAAATTCTCGCTCGGGAAGTGTTTCGGGAGGTACGTTGTGCGAAGGTTCGCGATTCTATTTCTCATCTGCAGCTGGTTCATTTCATTCGCTTCGCACCTTGCGGCGGAGGAGCGAGACTTTCAATTTCGGTCATACCTCACGGTTGGCCTGTGGCAGGGCCAGCGTTGGAGTCTCGGTCTCGAGTCGGAAACCCATCTCGAAGATAACCTCGCGGACCTCTCAGAGATGCAGGTGGGGCCGGTGGTCACCTATCGATTCCACCCACGACTGTGGTTCGGCTTGGGTCTGAAACGTTATGACTTCGATGGCGCCGTGGACATCGATGGCAGCGTTTTCCTGGACTTAGCTCCGCGCTCGCGGCCGGTGGGTCGCTGGCGTTTCGATAGTCGCCATCGAGCCGAGCTGTTTCATGTCGAGGACGGCGCCGATCGCTTCGTCTTCAGTCATCAGCTCCGCGGGGTTCGAGACCTCACGCCCGGCCGCCGGGGGCAACCATTCGGTCGTTGGTCGCAAGTCTTCTTCTGGAACGAGGTGTTCCATCGCGATGGCGACGAGTGGGGGAAGGTCGTCGAGAATCATCTGGTACCGATCGGGGCTCGGTGGCGAGACTCTGGTCGCTGTTCTTTTAGTGTCTTTCTGATGCTGCGCAGCCAAGAGACCAACGACGGCTGGCGCCAGGCTCAGGTGATTGCCACCAGCTTGTCGTTTGGGCGTGGGTCTGGGCGGGTTGGTCCCAAGGCGGGTCGAGGCGAGCCCCATCGGTCTGGTGCTCGGCCTGGGCATCCGCCGATCGTGGCCTCCGTTTTCGACCAGCCCGAGCCTCACGTGCCATGACGACGGTCCAGGCTCTGTCCGGTAGGCCGCTGGCTCTGCGATGCAGGGTCTTCGGGCTTGGTCTGGCCACGCTCTTCGTGCTGGCCGGCGGTTCACCGGTCGTGGCCGACGATCCTGTTCCAGTACCCATCCTGGTTCTCTTGCCAGCCGATCCGCGGCCCTTCGAGCCGGCCTTGAAGAGCTTCGAGGAGACTCTTTCCCGGCGGGGGGTTCGGCCGCAGTTGACGAGGCTTCCGATGGCCGACCTAAAGACGGCTGCAGAGCTCCTAGGCCGGAAGGGCCCCGCTGGTTTTGATTTGGTTTTGGTTGTCGGCCCCGCCGCTTCTGCGGCGGTCGCCGGGGTAGCGACAGCTCCGGTGATCGCTCTCTGTGCACGTTCTGGTCCGGCCTTGCGGAGCCGGCTCGACGTCTTTGAAACCAGCTCGAAGGGTCTGCTGGCTTTCCACCCCACCGAGGTGTCGATCACCGCTCTCCTGCGGCGTCTGCGGCGAGACTGGCCCGATCTGCGCCAGCTTGGACTGGTCTATTCCTCGCGCCAGGTCCCGGTCCTGCGGCAGCAGGTCTCGGTGGTCCGAGGTGCGGCCTATGGGCGGGGACTGAAGGTTGTCGAGGTGATGGTGGAGAACCCAGGGCTTGCCCGGCAGGAGCTCGAGCTCTCCGTGCGCCGCGCTCGCCTCGAGTTGAAGGTGGCGGACCCGGCAGGCCATCGGAGTCTGTTTTGGATTCTGGGTGGCGCCGTCCTCGGCGGTGAGCTCGATACGGTTTTGGAACAGGCCGCTGGAGTCCCGGTCTTGATCACGCCTGCGGGTGTGGCCGGCGAGGGAGCCCGCCTCGGGCTCCTTCCGCTCGCCCTGAGCCTCGACCGTCCGGCCTCCTGGACGGCACGATTCGCTCTCGGTCTGGTCAACCGGGGCACCGGCCGCGGGCGGCAGCTTGTCGCTGGCCGAGGAGCGGTGACGGACTTCCTTCGCCTGGTGCAGGCGATCGCAGGGGCTTCCGAATCTCGTTCCCTCTGGATCTCCGACGGCGCCTCCGGCGGCGAGCCGAGGGCCGCCGTCTTCGGATTGCGGGGTTCCATTGGCCGGGTCGATGATGGGCTCCAGGTTGCGGAGTGTCCGCCGCCTCGATCATGACCGCCGTTCCTAAATCCTTCGTTGTAGCTCTGCTGTTGGGGACGTTGGTCGTGTCGATCGGCCTCCATCTCTTGCAGGCGGCGGAGATTCGCTCGACAGCTCTGGTCGATGCCGAGGCCCAAGCGCTCGAAGCCGCGACCGCGATCGATCGCGAGCTCAGCGAGGTCGGTGCGCTCCACCGGAAGATGATGCAGCGTCTGGAGAGTCGGTCCTGGTCGGATGGCGATCTCGAAGAGTATCTCTGCGAGGTACAGGCTGAAGACCCAAAACTGTTCGGCGCCGGTTTGGGATATCGGCCGAGGCGATTCGACCCTGAAGTCGAGCTCTATGCGCGCTACTGCCTGGAGCGTGCTGGGGAGCCGGTGGCCATTCCGATCGAGTACGACTATGTCGAGGATGTCGATCAGGAGTGGTACCACGACACGCTACGGGACCAGACCACCGCTTGGTTGGAGCCGCAGTATGGTTCTGCCAGCGAGGCCTGGCAAACCATCGTCGTCGGTCCGTTCGCCTCGCCGCAGAACCCCTCGGATTCGGCAGGAGTCGCGTTCCTTTCGCTCTCCCTCGACGAGTTTCGTGAGCTGATATCCGATCTCCAGTTGGGTGACGCCGGCTACGCCTTCTTGGTTTCCGCCGGGGGACGGATCATCGTTCATCCCAGGGACTCCTACCTCGGGGTGAATCTGCGACAGCTTGCCGAAGAGACCGGGGATGGAAGTCTCCTCAGGATCGCCGAGGCGGCCGAAGGGCAAAGCTCTGGCGTGCTGAGCTATCGCGACGAGCTGACCGATCATCAGTCGTGGCTGTTCCATCAGTCCATACCGACGACCGGCTGGACGCTGGCGGTGGTTCTGATCCAAGAGGAGGTCACCGCTCGAGCTCTCGGAGAGCTTCACCGGCAGCGGCCTTGGATCGTGGTGCAGGCGGTGGTGTCGGCCCTTGCGGTCCTCATGCTCTTCCTGGGGCCACCGGGCTCGGCCAGGCAACGCTGGATCTCGATGGGGGCCTTCGTGGTGCTGACCGGGGGCGCGGTCGCTCTGGTGGCTTTGACGGTGCACGACCATGCCGTCCCGCTCGACACCGTCGTCGAGCTCACCAGCCAGGATGGTCTGGAAAGGTACATCGACGACTACCAGATCTCGATGACCAATCTGGGAGTCGGAGAGGCGATTCAGGTGCCGACCGGGTTGTTCATCCAGTCGTTGGCCTTCGTCGACTCGAACGATGTTCACATCACCGGCTATCTATGGCAGCGCTATCACTCCGGTCAGCTCCAGGAGATTCTGCCGGGGTTCGTCTTCCCCGAGGCCGTCGATTCGCGGGTACGCCATGCCTACTGGCGCCATGAAGGTGAGGATGAAGTCGTGGGCTGGTATTTCGAAGCCAGGCTGCGGCAAGAATTCGACTATGGCCGCTATCCGTTCGATGCCAAGCGGATTTGGGTTCGGATTTGGCATCGGGACTTCGACCGGAATGTCCTGCTGGTGCCGGATCTCGATTCCTACCGCCTGATTCATTCGCACTCCCGGCCGGGAATCGAAGAAGATCTCGTGGTCTCCGGGTGGGAGGTCCAGAGCTCCTTCTTCAGCTACGTCAGGAATAGCTACAGCTCCGACTTTGGCGTGCGTTCCTATGTCGGAAAGGACGATTTCCCTGAGCTTTATTTCAATGTTTTGGTGCAGCGGGAGAGCGGCGGCGCTCTGATCGTGAACTTTGTCTTGCTGGTCGTGATCGCCGTGATTCTCTTCGCCATGCTGATCACGGTCACGCGCCAAGACGAGCAGAATCGCTGGTTGGGGTTCAGCTTCCTTCCGCTTTTAGGTGGTGTTTCCAGCTTGTTCTTCGTGTTGATCCTGTCGCACATCCAATTGCGCAGCGAAGTGCCGGAGAATCTCAGCTACTTGGAGTGGTTTTACTTCCTGCTTTACTTTGCCATTCTGGCCATCAGCTTGGTGGCCTATGGGGTAGCTTCTCGCAGCCCCCATTGGGTGATCTCCTATCGCGACAACCTGGTCTCGAAGCTGCTCTTCTGGCCCCTGATCGGAGCCTTCTCCTTCGTCGTTACTTTCTGGCATTTCTCCTGGTGAGGGTGTGCCGGCGAAGCCGAGCGGTGGCGGGAGTCGCCGTCTCGACGGTGGCCTCCTGGTCGCCGCTGTTGGAACCCGATGGTGGCGCCTGGCGGTGCTCTCCTTGGGCTTGCTGGTCGGTTGTGAGGAGGCGGGCCGCTGCAGCCGATCACAGGATGATCGAGCGGTGGTCGAGTCGGCTTCCTCCGGGGGTTTTCCGAGTCCCTGGGCGAGTGGCGGCCAATCTGCCCCGGCGTCGGGGCTGACCGCCGAGGTGGGGCCGCCGGCGGCGGTGGCCCGGCGCCAGCGCCTCGGCCTGTTGATGGCGTCTTATGGGGCATTGATGCTGTTGCTCGCGTTGGTGAGCTCGGTGGTGGGGTGGCGCACGCCGTCGCGGGGGCACGATCCGCGTCAAGGCCTTTCCCGGGGTTTGCGGCCCTTCCTTTTAGGGTGCTCGGCGATCAGTGGCCTCGGCCTCCTGGTGGCCCTGGTCACGGTGTACCGATTTGCGGGTGAACCGCAAGGTGACATCCAGGCAGCCATCAATCTTCCGGACCGGGACGCCGACGGTCTGGCACAGCTCCCTTTGCTCACCGGCATCTACCTCGAGTCGATGGCAATCCGAGAGCCCCGGTCGATCGAGCTCTCCGGATATATCTGGCAGCGTTATCGCGACGGAGTCCATGACGATGTCTCGCGCGGCTTTGTTTTGCCAGATAGTCGGTCGATGAAGATTCTCAGAACCTCTTCTCGGCGTCAGGGTGATGCGGAGTTGCTCACTTGGAGATTTTCTGCCGTGGTACCGCTGCAGTTCGACGATCGTCGATTTCCCCTGGGGCGAGAGAGGGTTCGGCTCCGGATCTGGCCTCGGGAGTCCTCAGTCGGCGTGATTCTGGTTCCCGACCGCGAGAGCTTTCCGGCGAACCGGTCCTCTCGGCGTCCGGGTCTCGATCCGGCGCTGACGATACCCGGCTGGAAGGTCGCATCGAGCTCCCTCGAAGATTGTCGGCTGGACGCCGCGGTGCCTTCGGAGGGGCCGCCCGGTGCCGTCATCTCCGACGTTCCAGAGCTTTGTTTCGACCTCGTTCTGAGAAGCGAGCTGGTGGGACCGGTCGTGTTCTATGTCTTGCCGCTCGCTCTGTGCATGATCTTGCTCTACTGCCTGTTGCTGGTGAGCGGCCGCGAAGAGCTCGAGCTGCAGGCCTTTCAGGTGGTCAAAATCGGGGTGGGTTTGTTGCTGATGCTGCTCCTCCTCCAGGCCGATTTGCGCTCGAGCCTGCCATTTCGCGGTGCCAGCTTCCTGGATCTTTTCTACGGCCTGGGATATTTGATGCTGCTCACCGTCGTGGTGAATGTCCTGTTGCTTTCGCAGCCTCGCTGGAAGCTCTTTCCAGCCTGCGACCGAGTCCTACCGAGGGCGCTCTTCTGGCCGGTGCTCCTGACCTTCTGTCTGGTCATCACCCTGACTTCTCAGTACTAGCAGGCTGCTGAAAAGGCCGCGTGGCGGCTTCTTCAGCGCCTGCTGTTTATTTCAGGGGGGCTAAAAGGCGCCCCCCTCAGGCCTACGCGGCCCGGCTTCGCGCATGTCGCGCGCCTTCACCCCAATCCAGGGCGGCCCCGTCCTCGGCGCCGAAGGCGCCGCCTCGCCCGCTGGGCTCGGGGATCCACGCGGGCCGGAAGTCCTCGAACCTGAACTTTTTCAGCAACGTGCTAGCTGTCTGTTCCGAGAGGGGCTCCGAGCCCCTGACTGCGCGTCCCGGGCTCAGCGCCCCTCTCTGGCCCAAGAAGCGTGGTTCTTGGGCCTCCTCTCCCGTCGCGGCGGCCCTGCCGTGAAGACCAAGACCGAGGCTCATGGTCGCCCGGTGGCCGCTTGGAGAAAATCTCTGCATGGTGCCAAGGGCTGATCGTTTCGAATCGGCTCGTGGCCTTCTGCAAACGGTCCCGAAGAGGAGCTTCCCAGTTGGGTTTTGCGCGCCTGAAGATGCCCGCGATCTTTCATGCCGTCTCCAATTGGCATGGTCCTGCCGGCGGGATTCACCATCTGGTCCACGCCATCACCCGGCCATTGGCCGCCATACCGTTGGTTTACGTCCACGCTTTCGGAGACGGCGGCGGAAACCACTCGACCACCGACTATTGGCGCGGGATCGTTGCGGTCGCCGTGGCGCGAGCCGGAGGACCGAAGGCGATCTTGCGCGTCGAGATCGACAGCACGCCGATGCCCGGTGGCGGCCGGCTCGACGGTTGCTTGCTTCAGGTGCCTCGGCTGCTGAGAAGGGTCGGGCTGCCGGAGCTGCCCCTGAGGTTCTTCAGCCATCGCGATCACCGCCAGCGGGCTGCGAGCCGGACGCAGAATTGCTACTACTCCTGCAACACCAGTGACGACCTCGCAGGACTGATCCATGCCTTTGGCCGCCAGCGCGAGTGGCATTGGGTGACCTGGGCCGGGCAGTATCCCTGAGACCTTCATCCCGACGTTGGTGGGGGCGCGAAAGGAGGGGCGCCGATGAAGCTTCTGACGCGGATCGCTCTGTTGTCTTGCGATCACGCCACCGGCGTGGTGGCACTCTCTGCGTCGCAGTCCTTGGTTCGAATTGCCGGAGTTCCCGTGCTGGTGGGAAACGATCCGGGGAGCAAGGGAATCGGCGGTTGCACGAACGTGGCCCCAACCATCAAGCCCTGCGCCCGAACCCTGGCGGTGGAACAGGGAAAATCCGGGCTCGTCCGCATCGCGGGGAAGCCGGCGTGCCTCGACACGGTCGTCGGTGGGACGGACGGTACGCCTCCCAGCGCGACCAAGTATCGAGTGCGTTTTCCTGGGCAGGTGTTTGTCCATGCCAACGCTTGAGGTGGTTTCGGGTGTCGGCCGCTCGAGCGCCGTGGCCGCTCGCTGGCCTGGGCAGGCTCGCCTCCTCGCCATCTCATCGGGCGCGTTGAAGGTTCCGCCGTGAGTCGGCAGAGGAAGGTCCAGATCTTCTTGGCGCTGGTGGTGGTGCTCTACCTGTTCAGCACGACCTTTGGTTTGGCTCGCGATGACGGAGCCATGGGCGCTGCCATGAAGGTGGTGCGGAAGAAGATCTCCGATGGCCGCGAAAAGATCCAGAAGGAGATGGACAAGCCTTTCATTCTGCGTCTTTTTGGCAGCGCTTCCAGCATGGAGAAAAACACCTTCGAGAGCCTGAAGGAAGAGCTGCCAGAGATCCTGGCCAACGCCCTGCCCGATGAGCTGGAACGTTATGCGACCATCGCGCCGCCTTCACACACGGCCTGCGCGGGAATGCGGCTGGCCGATGCGCTCAACTACTTGGCGGTGAAGGGAGTACGGCTCGAGAAGGTGTCCTGGGGCTGGGATCCGGCGCAGTTCGGTCCCTTCATCAAGCTGGGGGGCACTGTCCTGGCGGCCGAGGAGACCGGCTCCGGCGGTGTGCACCTGGTACTGCAGTACATCCACCCCTACGACGGCGAGGACGGCATCGGCGAGACCGAGGAGGCGAGGAGGAGCAATCTCGACCAGATCGCTCGCGAGGTTGCGCAGGCTCGAGAGCGGCCAATGCTCGACTGGCTGTCGCGGGAGAGCCCCTGGGTGCTCTATCAGGCGGTCCAGCAGGGCTATTCCTTGAGCCCGTGGTGCTCGGCGACGGTCGAGGCGGTGACGGAAGGACCGTTCGTTCCCCCGGCAGCGCCACGCGACGCAGCTTGAGCGCATTTCGGCCGGCATGCGAACCCTTGCCCTGATCGTCGCCTTGATCGCGGCTGTGCTCGTCGTCTTTGTCGAGACGGGCGCCTCCGTCGCACCCTGGGTGAGTGCGTTTCGGGCCTTTGGCGATCAGGTGGTCGAGCTCGTCCGCGGCGAGAAACCCTCCCGGTCGTCGCAGGACGAGGAGCCCGCCTCGGACTTCCAAGGCCTCGAGAGCTTGTTGTCGAGCGATGGCGAAGATCTTCCGGGTCTGGCGGTGGCGTCTCTGGCGCCGCTCGACCTGTTGGTGATGACCACCATCCTGCTGTTCACCCTGCCGCTCGTTCTACCGCCGCGGCTGCTCGCCATGGCGCAAGGGGTGGTGTCGCTCATCCTGGGGATCGTGGCGATCGTGCTGGCGTTGATCTCTATTCTCAAGGCCGTGGCCAATGTCGTGCTGATGTTCGGTCTCCTGCTCGCGGTCCCCTTCGGCACGATCGCCTACATGGTTCTCTATGCCGACTTCGCGACCGGCGAGGCGGCGGCCATCTTGAGTCTCTTGATGTTTTTGAAGGTGGTTCTGGCGATCGCCATCGTGGTGGCCCAATGGCGCTTTCTGATCAATTGCGGTTTCGTCGCCCTGGTGGCGACTTCGTTCTTGGCGATGATCATCGTCAGCTTTCTGCTCAGCTTTCCGCCATTCTTCGTAGTGAGCATCACCGACAGCGTCGCCGCCATCGTGGTCGGCATATTGACGGTGATCTGGGGCATCGTTTACATCGTCGGCGGCATCATGGGGATTGTTTCCACGCTGAAGGGCTTGGTCTCACAGGTCGGCAACCTGTAAGAGGGAAGTCGAAGAGCGAGACTCATGGCTATCCTCGCAAGCCTGGTGCACTCTCTTGGAAAGAGCCCGATGGGTTGATTTCCTCTAGAAAGGAGAGAGCATGAATCAACGCGAGTTGTTGAACTACTTCGAGTCCGAGGACTACGCAGACTACGTCAAGCATTACCTGATCAGTTTCTGGCAGAAGCAGGCCTCCGATGGCAACTGGAAGGAGCTCGTGACCTCCGAGTTCAGGGGGCGCCACAGTGTCGAGAAAAACCTCAGCGAAGAGCAGGCGGTCGATGTCTGCCGTCGGCGCTCCGGAGGGGGAACGCGCGACTTCGTTTCGACCAGCCTTTCGGACTCGTTCATCACGAAGATCGTCCAGTTCGTCGCCACGAACATCATCCCTTGGCACGGCATGAACGACCGCGGATTCACCAACTACGAGGTCGGAGTCGAGGGCCTGATGTGGACCGTTCAGTGCACGGCGGGAGAGGGCTTCCTGCCCACCTGTTACCGCGATCGTGTGGTCGTCGGGATAAACCATGCGGGGCTCATCTGTCACTTTCACGGTGATGCGCAGTACGCCCGGGGCGACATCTTCGTCCCGAAGGGCGGCGGCAATTGGGGGCGGGGATGAGGCCGCCCTTTACTCTCAATGTCGACGTCGCCGGCGAGCCCTCATAGGCTCGCGGGGGGCTGCGGAAGGGGATTTTCGGCAGCCTCCCGGTCGATGAAGCCGTAGCGGTCCGCCGCTGGCTGCGGCCATGGCCGAGGATCCGGGTAGTGGATCCTCGGTCGGCCGTCGCCGGTCCTCGAGCCCGATCGCTGGTTGTAGACTCGCACCCGGGGCGTCTGTAGTACCGGAGGAAGGAGCCGGTGGGGATCCGGTGCTCGAGACCTGACCGGGGACTTGAATTGTGAGTGACCAGCGGTTGACCGGGCGTATCGAGCCCGTGGAGTGGGCGGCCTCGACCGATGAGTCCACCGCCGCCTCAGAGCGCCTGAGGCGCGAAGGTTTCTATCTTGGGGAGTGGCGGGTCGAGCCGCGGCGACGGCGAATCGTCTCGGGTGAGACGGTCCGAATGCTCGATCCCCGTTTGCTGGATGTCTTGGTGGCGCTGGCGGTCCAACCGGGTGAGGTGAGAACCCGGGACGAGCTGCTGAACGAAGTCTGGGACGGTGCCTTCGTGCACGAGAACTCCCTCTCCCAGGCGATCTCCCGTCTGCGCAAGGCGCTCGGCGACGATCGCCACCGGCCGCTCTACATCGAGACCATCAGTCGTACCGGATATCGGCTGGTGGCGCCCGTCGAGGCGGTTCCGGTTTCCTCGGCGGAGCTGTCGGACGAGGTCGCCGAGGTGGCATCGCCTTCCCCGGAGCCGCAGGCCCCGGTGGCCGATGGCGCGCCGGCTCGGCGGCGACGCTGGCTGCTGGCTGCTGGCGCGGTGACCTTGGCGGTGGCGGCCCTTGTGATCTGGGAGCTCTGGTGCGATCTGGTGGCGTCTTCGCCCGCGCCGATGGCCTCGGTGGCGCAGATTCGTCCCGAGGTGACCCTGCCGGGAAAGCAGTTCGGGCCGCGCCTTTCGCCCGATGGGCGCTATGTGGCCTTCGCCTGGCAGGAGCCCGACGGCGAGAGCTTCGACATCTGGCTGCAGGCGGTCGGTGACGGCAGCCCGGTGCGGGTCACCGAGAGCGCGGATCCGGAACGGCAACCGATCTGGTCGTCGGACGGCTTGCGGCTCGCCTTCGTGCGCTCGGCACAGGCCTCGGCGTGCGGAATTTACAGCCTGCCGATCGTCGGTGGAGTCGAGGAGCGCCTCGGCGACTGTTGGCCCGGAATGCGGTCGCTGGATTGGTCGCCGGATGGTGCCCAGCTGGCCTTCAGTGCCTTCGCGGCGCCGGATCCGGACCCTGCCGCGCCGGGACCTAGGGCGCTCTTTCTACTCGAGCTGGCGACCGGTGAGGTGCGGCAGTTGACCCATCCGGCCGCGGAGATGCGAGGCGACATCGAGATGCGGTTTTCTCCCGATGGTCGGCATCTGGCCTTCGAACGCGAGTTCGGACCCAACCGTCAGGACGTCGCCGTCGTTTCCCTGGTCGATGGCGGCACTCGCCTCCTGACCTCCCATCGCTGGGGGCACATCCGCGGTTTGGACTGGAGCTCGGCAGGCGACGCGGTGTTGTTCGCTTCCAACCGTTCGGGGCGTTACCGGCTCTGGAAAGTGCCGCTGGCCGGCGGCGAGCCAGAGCCGCTG
Source organism: Acidobacteriota bacterium (assembly GCA_039028635.1). NCBI lineage: Bacteria > Pseudomonadati > Acidobacteriota > Acidobacteriota bacterium. The sequence goes on along the minus strand of JBCCHV010000008.1, from coordinate 38,767 downwards.
CCGATTCACGACAGCTGGGTGACGCAGCCGAGCGTGGCGCGCACCGGTGGCCGGCTGGTGTACCGCACCTTTCGCGATTCGGTCGATCTTTGGGAGCTGCCCCTCGACGATTCGGGTCTGGCCGCCGGCGAGGCCGTTCAGCGGGTGCCTTCGACGCGTAGCGAGGAGCAACCGGCGTGGTCTCCGGAGGGAGATCTGGTCGCCTTCATCTCCGATCGAACCGGCTCTCGGGAGCTCTGGTCGGGGCGTCGGGACGGCAGTGAGCTGATCCGGCATACGGACTTCGCCGGCCCCGGACCGGGCTCTCCCGCCTGGTCTCCGAACGGTCGGGACCTGGTCTTCGATGCCGCCGCCGAGGGCCACGGCGATCTCTGGACGGTCGATCGCAGCAGCCGTCATCCTCGCCGTTTGACGGACGAAGTCTCGGAGGAGCGCAATGGCACTTACTCTCGCGACGGGCGGCGACTCTACTTCGCCTCGGACCGTAGCGGGCAATGGGATCTGTGGTCGATGCCGTCCGCTGGCGGCGAAGCCGCCCAGGTGACCTTCGAGGGTGGCTTTCTCGGCCAGGAGTCGCCGGACGGTCGCCACCTGTTCTATGTGCGGCCGACGGAGCCGGGGATCTGGCGCATCCCTCGCGATGGCGGTCGTGATGTCGGCGAGCCGGTGGTGAACAACCTGGCGCTCTGGGACTGGGGAAGCTGGGTGGTCGGTGAGCGCGGCCTCTACTACGTGCAGCGCGGTCCGGCGGCGATCGTCTTGATCCCGTTCACGTCGTCTTCCGGCGAGGTCGGCGAGCCCCGGATCGTCCTCCAGCCGGAGAAACAGATCCCCTTCCACAATGCCCTCGCTCTCTCGGCCGACGGCCGGTCGCTGCTGTTCGCGATGATCGACCACAGCGACGACGAGCTGATGACCGTCGACCTCGAGGGCCTTTAGGGGCTGTCCGCCTTCGGTCGTAGTCTTGGCGACTGTCCGCTTTCGAACAGCTCCAGGAGCTGGTCACCTTGTCGGTGAGACCCTTGCAAGTGTTTGATCTGTAGCGCTTTGCCCGGTTCTCCCGGTTGCTCGCCGGGGTTGGCATCGGTCCTGCTCTGTCACCGGGTATGGACCGCGCCCTCTCCGCCGCCGATCTCGCCCGTCGCAGCCGTCGCCGCCGCCTCGCGGGGTTGGCCATCGTGGCGACTTTTCTGGTCGCCGTCTTCGGCCTGCGATCTTGGATCCGGCCGAGCATCGACCGCGAGGCGATTCGCACCGCTCGGGTCGAGCGCGGCGAGGTCACGGCGAGCATCTCGGCGGCGGGCCAGGTGGTGCCGCTGGAAGAGCAGGTGCTATCGGCTCTGGTCGACTCGGAGGTGCTCGAGGTGCTGGCTCCGGTGGGGGCCGAGGTCACCGCCGGGCAGGCGGTGGTGCGCCTCGACGGTCGTGGCCTCGAGCTCGAGATCGCCGAGCTGCGAGAACAGCTCGCCCTCAAGGAGAACCTGCGGCGCGCCGAGCGCCTGCGGCTCGAAGAGTCCCAGGATGCCTCGCGCTCGCGCCTGGAGCTCCTCAAGATCGATCTGGAGAGTCGGCAGACCAAGCACACTCGGTTCGTGACCCTGGCGGCGGCGGGGGTGATCTCCGGCGATCAGCTCTACGAGGCGGAGCTCGACGTCACTCGCACCTCGGTCGAGATCGCTCAGCTCGAGCGCGCCATGCGCCACGCCGCCGAGAGCGCCGAGACGGAGCTCGAGCGGATCGATCTCGAGACCGCGATTCTGCGCGGCCAGCGGTCGGAAAAGGAGCGCCAGCTTGCCGGTTGCACGGTGCGGGCACCGCGTGCCGGAGTGGTGACCTGGGTCCTCGACGACGTCGGGACCCGGGCGGTTACCGGTGCCGCCTTGGCTCGTCTCGCCGACCTCTCGACCTTCCGGATCGAAGCCCAGGTCTCGGACTTCTATGCCTCGACCCTGCGGTCGGGCTTGCCGGTCGAGGTCTCGACCGGCGGAATCACCCTGGGAGGCGAGGTCGCGGCGATCCTGCCGACCGTCGAGGGAGGCCAGATGAAGCTGCAGGTCGATCTCGAGGACCCCAGCCACTCGGGCCTCCGGCCGCAGCTGCGGGTCGACGTCGAGGTGGTCACCGGCCGGGTGGCCGACGGTCTGGGTCTGAAGAACGGTCCCGCCATCGGCAGCAATGGTCGCCAGATCGTTTATCGAATCGTAGACGGCTTCGCCGAACGCACCGAGGTCGAGCTCGGCATGGCGAGCCCGCAACGGGTCCAGGTCCTCGCCGGCCTCGAAGAGGGCGACGAGGTGATTCTCTCGGACACCCGAGACATCGATCACTTGCAACGCGTGCGCGTCAAGGGAGAGTCATGATCGAACTGAAGAATGTGAGCAAGATTTATCGCTCGGAGCGTATCGAAACGCTGGCCCTGGATCGCGTCGAGCTGACCATCGAGACCGGAGAAATGGTCTCCATCATGGGGCCTTCCGGTTGTGGCAAGAGCACTCTGCTCAATCTCATGGGATTGCTCGATGCGCCGAGCGAAGGCGAGGTGCGCTTGGCTGGCGAGCGGGTGGCCGATTTCGGCGATCGGAGACTCGCCGCGCTGCGCAACAAGCTCGTCGGCTTCGTCTTCCAGAGCTTTCATTTGATTCCGGATCTCAGCGTGGCGGACAACGTCGAGATCCCGCTGCTCTACCGGCGCCTGTCGCGGCAGGAGCGGCGGCGCAAGGCGCTGCAAGCGCTCGAGCGGGTCGGCCTGACGTCGCGCGTCGACCACTTCCCGACGCAGCTTTCCGGCGGGCAGCAGCAACGCGCGGCGATCGCACGGGCGATCGTCGCGGCGCCGCGGGTCCTGCTGGCGGACGAACCGACGGGCAATCTCGACAGTCACATGGGCGACGAGATCATGGCGATTCTCGAAGGATTGAACCGCGACGAGAACACCACCATCGTCATGGTCACCCACGACCCCGAGAAGGCTCGCCAGACGGAGCGCACCATTCGCATTTTCGACGGCCGTCTGGTGGCCTAGCTCATCCCATGCTGCGCAACTATCTCCTCACCGCCTACAAGGTGCTGCTGCGGCGCAAGTTCTTCACCTTCGTCAACCTGTTTGCGATCGCTCTGACGATCGGCGTTCTGACGGTGGTCTTCGCCTTGCTGCAGAACCTCCTCCAGCCGATCGGCGTCGAACGCCGGAGCGACCACTACCTGGCGGTCGAGAACGCCGAGCTCGCCGCCGAGGACGGCAGCCAGAACTGGCACTCGAGTCCCGGCTATCGCATGATCGAGCGCCATTTCCTGCCGCTTCAGGAACCGGACCTGGTGGCCTTCGTGCAGCGCTCGTCGGAAGGTACGGTGTTCGTCGACGGGCGCAAGCTGATGCCTCAGATCGCGGCCACCGACGCCAACTTTTGGAAGATCATGGAGTTCGAGTTTCTGAGCGGTCGCGGTATTTCCTCGGACGACGTCGAGCAGGGGCGCTTCGTGGCGGTGCTCAATCGCACCACCGCCGAGAACATCTTCGGCAGCGCCGACGCTCTCGGCCGGTCCTTGGTCGCCAATGGACAACGCTTCGAGGTCATCGGCGTGGTCGCCGACGTGCCGGTGCTGCGTCGCCATGCCTTCTCCGAGATCTGGATTCCATTCTCGACGCTGCCGTCGAGCAACTTTCGGCGCGATTGGATGGGGTCCTTCAACGTCTTTCTCTATGCCGAGGACCGCTCTCGCCTGCCGGTGATCGAAAAGGAGGTGTGGACCTCCTTCGAGAGTTTTGTCCACGACGACCCGGAGACCTTTCAGCTCGCCTCGGCGCCGGCCAACAGCAAGCTCGCGTCGCTGGCCCGGGAGCTGCTCGACCGGCGCAATGAACGCGACAGCGGTGTCGGGCAACTGGTGGCGGTGCTGATCGGCGGCATCCTGCTGTTCATGCTGTTGCCTTCGATCAATCTGATCAATCTCAACGTCAGCCGAATCCTCGAGCGATCTTCGGAGATCGGCGTCCGGCGCGCTTTCGGAGCGTCGTCCCGGGATCTGGTGGGACAGTTTCTGATCGAGAACCTGGTGCTCTCATTGCTCGGCGGCGGCCTCGGCTACCTCCTCGGGAGGCTTTTTCTCTGGCTGGTCGAAGAGAGCGGCATGATTCCCTATGCCGAGTTCGAGATCGATCTCGGGGTCTTCGGCCTGTCCCTCTTGGCGATGCTGGTGTTCGGCCTCGTCTCCGGTGTCTATCCCGCGCTCAAGATGGCGCGACTCCACCCGGTGAAAGCGCTGCGAGGAGGATGAGCCCATGTTGATGCATGTTTTCAAGCTGATCTGGAACCGCAAACGGGCCAACGCCCTGATCATCGCCGAGCTCGCCCTGGCGTTTCTGGTCGTATTCTTCATCGCCGCCGTCGGAGCCCATTTCCTGCATCGTTGGAATCAGCCGCTGGGCTTCGAATGGCGCAACACTCTCGAGATCCTGCCCAGCAAGGCCCTCGTCGGGCAATCCTGGTCCGAGGAGGACGGCCGGCGGGCCCGGGCACTGGTGTCGACTCTCGAGGATCAGCCCGAAGTGGAATGGGTGCACCATTCCTTTCCCCCCTTCCGCCAATGGGCCTGGCGCACCAGCGTCGGGCTCGATGAGCGGCAGGTCGGCGTCAACGTCAACTGGATGAGCGATGGTGCCCCCGAAGACTTCGGTGTCGAGCTTCTCGAAGGACGGTTCTTCGCCGAAACGGACGCGACTCCGGATCGCATTCCGGTCCTCATCGACCAGCAGGTGGCGGCGGCGATCTTTCCGCGAGGATTCGAGCCCGGAAGGGATATTCGACTGCGGGACGATTCCGAAGAGCGGCCTAGCTGGATCGCCGTCGGAGTCTTCCGTGCTTTTCGTCAGCAGGGTGAGCTGGGCGCCGTACGGCCCTACCTCATCGCTCGCTTCCCGAAAGAGGACCTCACCCAAGGCATCTCGACCCTTCAGGTGCGCCTCAAGGCCGGTACGCCGGTGTCCTTCGAAGAGAAGCTGCAGGAGCTGGTGGGGGCCGAGGCCGATACTTGGAGCGTGACCGTCACGCCCCTCGAGCGTCTGCGGGCGGATCGCATTCGCGAGATGGTGCTGCCCTTGATGGTGGCCTTCTGGATCGCCGCTTTCTTGCTCCTGATGGTGGCCTTCGGTCTGTTCGGTGTTCTCTGGCAGAGCGTGACTCGACGCACCGACGAGCTCGGTCTGCGCCGTGCCCTCGGTGCCCCGAAAGGTCGCATCTACCATTTGATTGTGGTCGAGACGCTGGCCATCGCGGTCTTCGCCTCGTTGGTGGCCTGCGTGGTGGCGATCCAGTTTCCGGTCACCGGAGCCTTTCCGGCCCTCGACTGGCGAGCCTCCCTGACGGGCATGGGCCTCGGTCTCGTGACCCTTCTCGCCTTGGCCGGGATCTGCTCTCTCTATCCGGCTTGGTTGGCTTCGCGGCCGTCGCCGGCCGAAGCGCTGCACTATGAGTGAGCGGTTGCGAATGCTGTGCTTGGTATGGTCGTTTCGTGAGTGATGCCGGGCAACCCATGGCGCCGATTCTGATCGTCGACGACGATCGCTCGGTCACCGCCTCTCTGTCGCTGCTCCTCAAGCAGGCCGGCCTGCCGTCGCAGCTCGCCCACGGCCCGGCGGCAGCCCTCGAGGTCCTCGATCGGCAGCGCGTTTCGCTGGTCCTCCAGGACATGAACTTCTCGCGCCGGACGTCCGGCGAAGAGGGGCTCGAGCTGCTCGCCGAGATTCGGCGGCGAGCGCCCCGTGTGCCGGTGGTTCTGATCACCGCCTGGGGCTCGATCCAGCTCGCCGTCAAGGGCATCCAGGCGGGTGCTTCGGACTTCGTCACCAAGCCTTGGAACAACCAGCACCTGCTGCAGGTGGTGCGCACCGCCCTCTCCCTCGCGCAAGAGGAGGACCGTGCGGGCGAGAGCCGCGACGAGCTCGACGAAGCCTTCGATTTCAGCGACATCATCGGCGAGCACTCGGCCGTCGTGCGTTTGCTCAACCGGGTGGCGCGGGTCTGCACCACCGATGCTCCGGTGTTGATCCTCGGCGAGAGCGGCACCGGCAAGGAGCTGATCGCCGATGCCGTCCACCGCAACAGCCGGCGCAGCACCCAGGCCTTCGTCAAGGTCAACCTCGGGGGCATTCCGGCGTCGCTCTTCGAAAGCGAGATGTTCGGCCACGTGCGGGGTGCCTTCACCGATGCCAAGGGCGACCGCCAGGGCCGTTTCGAGCTCGCCGATGGCGGCACCATCTTCCTCGACGAGATCGGTGATCTCGAGAAATCGTCGCAGGTCAAGCTGCTGCGGGTGCTGCAGGATCGGACTTTTCAGAAGGTCGGTTCGTCGGCGACCGAGCAGACCGATGTGCGGGTCATCTCGGCCACTCATCGCGATCTCGCCGAAATGGTGCAGGCAGAGACCTTTCGCGAGGATCTCTTCTACCGCCTCAACCTGATCACCCTGCGAGTGCCCCCCTTGCGCGAGCGCCGTAGCGACATCGCGAAGATCGCCTACCACCATCTGCGGCGGGTGCGTGAGCTCTATGGCAGCGACGAGATCGTGATCGAGGACGGCGCCTATCGCTGGCTCCAGAGCCTGCCCTGGCCCGGGAATGTGCGCCAGCTCCGGCAGACCATCGAGCGGGCCGTGCTGATGTCCGGGCGCCGCCGCCTGCGGCGCGAAGACTTCGTCGACCCGGAGGTGGTTGAAGAGGTGGCGACGGCGAGGCCCGTCGGCGGCTGGGATCACCTCACCCTCGATCAGGTCGAGAAGCTGATGATCGAAAAGAGCCTGGAGCGGCACGACAACAACATCTCGCGGGCGGCGGCGGATCTCGGTCTCAGTCGGGCGGCCCTCTACCGGCGCCTCGAAAAGCACGGTCTGTCGGCCTGACCGATGCGCCTGCGCAGCAGCTACTTCGCCCACCTGGCGGTGATCCACCTGGTGATTCTGGTGATCACCGCCTGGAACTACTCGGCCCTCGGCCTGTGGTTCTTCGCCATCGAGGCGGCGGTGGTGATCTCCTGGGCCTTCGGCATTTGGTTGGCGCGGCGCTCGCTGCAGCCGCTGGAGTTCGTGCGCTCCTTTTCCGATCTGCTCCACGAGCGCGAGTTCGCGGTGCGTTTCTCGCCGGTGGGGCAGAAGGAGATGGATCAGCTCATCGCCCTCTACAACCGCATGCTGAGCACCCTCTACGAGGAACGCCAGCGGCTCGGCGAGCAGCGGGGCTTTCTCGAGCGCTTCGTCCACGCCTCCCCCTTGGGCGTGGTCATTCTGGACTATGACGGGCGCGTCGCGTTGGTCAACCCGAGCGCGGAACGCTTGCTCGAGGTCGATGGCGCGGAGTTGATGGGGCAGGAGCTGTCCCGCCTGCCCTCGGGCCTCGCCGGCGAGATGACGAAGCTGGCGGTGGGCGAACGGCGGCTGCTCACCTGGCGCAGCGTGCGGCGCCTGCGGCTCGAGAAAATGGCCTTCGTCGACCGCGGCTTTTCGCGCCAGTTCTTGGTGCTGGAGGAGCTCACCCGGGTGATCGACGATTCGGAACGAGCCGCCTACGAAAAGCTCATCCGCCTGATGTCCCACGAGGTCAACAACACGGTCGCCGCGACCAACTCACTGCTGCAGTCCTGCGCCACCTATGCGCCGCAGATCGGGGCCGCCGACCGTGACGACTATTCCAATGCTCTGCGGGTGGTGATCGAGCGCAACGAGAGCCTCAACCGCTTCATGAGTGACTTCGCCCAGGTGGTGAAGCTGCCCGAGCCGGATCTCCGGCCCTGTCGCCTCGAAGAGCTGGTGGCGGCTCTCGAGGTGATGTTCCGGGTGCCCTGCGAGGAGCGCTCCATTCGCTGGCTGCGCAGCGGCGCCGAGACCACTCCCGAGGTGGCCCTCGATCGCGAGCAGATCGAGCAGGTCCTGATCAACATCGTCAAGAACGCCATCGAAGCGATCGGCCGCGACGGCACCCTGGAGATCCATCTGCGGGTCGACCGTCAGCTCGTCGAGCTGCAGGTGTTCGACGATGGCTGTGGTCTCGACCCCGGAATCCAAAGCCAGCTCTTCAGCCCGTTCTTCAGCACCAAGGAGCAGGGCCAGGGCCTGGGGTTGACCCTCGCCAAGGAGGTGCTGCGCAAGCACGGCTTCGAGTTCGGCCTCGAGCCGGCGCAGGACGGCCGCACCCGTTTCCTGATGCGGGTACCGCGCGGTCGCTAGCAGGTTGCTGAAAAACTCGTCGGCAACCTGCGACCGGGCCCGAGTGGGCCCGGCGGCGGCAAGGCCGCCGCTTCCCGACCAAGCCTCGACATCTCCTGACTCGAAGCCGTCGGCGAAGATCCGGTCGCAGCCCGGCGAGCTGCCACCGAGATCGTCGAGGACGGTCTCGAGGTGGTCTCGCATGACGGCGGCGCCGGGCCATGGGCTGCCTGGGATGGCGGGATCCGGACACAGGGTCGTCACCATTTGGCGGTAGAGATCGGTGAAGGCGGCCTGGGCTCCGACGCCGTCGACGACGTTGCCCTCGAGCTGCAGATACTCGCCCTCGATGTGGCTGGCGAAGGTGGAGCCGTAGGTGGCGTTGGCGCGCAGCAGGATTCGACCGCTGGGGGTATCGGGCTCGCTGTCGGGCCACTGCGCCAGGGTCAGGAAGAGGGGGAAGCCCGCCGGTGCGTCGCCGATCTCGACGCCGTAGACCATGTTGCCGAGGTATTCGCAGTTGTCCTCGTCGCTGTCGCTGTAAAAGGCCATGTTGTTCTGCTCGAAGTCGCGGCGATCGTGGATGTAGTTGCGCTCGATGACGTTGGTGCCGTGGCGCTGGAAGCCCGAAACGTAGATGTCTCCGTTGACCAGGTAGCCGCGACCTTTGCAGGTGTTGACCAGGGCGTTACCGACGACGCGATTGTCGCGGTTGTAGACGAACTGCATGGCCTCTCGGGATCCGGCTCCGAGGTCTCCGTAGTCGGCCACGAAGTCGGCCACCGAGGTTGGGATGTCCTGGTAGTGGAACTCGCGCACGGTGCTGACGGCGGGTCCCTCCGCTTCGCCGTGGGAGAGCATGGCGAGCTGCCGTGGCGCGGTCAGGACAATGGCGCTGAAGTCGGTTTCTTCGATGTAGTTGGAGGCGATCAGATTGTTCGAGCTCTGATCGATCACGATCGCCGGAGCGGTCCATTTCTCGCGCCCGGTGTAGGAGATGTGATTGCGGCGGATGGTGTTGTTGCGGTGCACGTCGCCGCGGCTCGGGGCGCGGCCCGAAAACACGATCGCCTCGCGTCCGAGGTGGCGGAAGGTGTTGTCGGCGATGACGATGTTCTGGGCGTAGCGGTCGAGGCGCAGGCCGGTGCTGCCGCTCTTCTCGAAGGTGCAGCGACGCACGGAGCTGTTGCGGGCATTGCGCAAGCGCAGCAAGGCGGTGGCCTGGTCGACGACCGCCCAGTCGTGCTGCACGGTGGCGTCCTGCGCTTGCATGACGTAGAAGTCACCGCCGGTGAAGGTGATGCCTTCGAAGTGCAGGTTCTCGACCGCAGCGGTGATCGCGGCGTTGCCGTCGACGGTGCCTTCGTCGACTCTGACGAGCTCGACCAGCCGCGGCACGGCGAGGTCGTCGGTGCCGCTGCGTGGCCAGAGATAGAGGTAGCCGTCGAGGCTCGCCCACTCGCCGGGCTCGGTGATGCCTTCGAGGCTGTTGAGCACCCAATTGCGGTTCGGAATGTCCTCTTCGGAAGTGTCCCGGCGCATTTCGTAGAGGGCCGGAATGGTGGTGAAGATGCGTCGCTGGGCGGGGTTGACGGAAGCGATCGGCAGGATCTCCTGGGTCCAGGCGTGCTGCGATTGGCGCAGGTCGTACTGGCGGGCTCGCGCCCAGTTCGGTGCCGCGAAGGTGCTCGGATAGCGCAGGTTCGACTTATTGGCCTGGAAGGCCGGGTCGTCCCAGGTGCACTCGACGCAGAAGCCGGTCTCGGCGGCTGCGAAGGCAGCGGTCGCGGAGCGCGGCATCCAGCCTTCGCTGGCGTCGTGGAGGAAGCGAGGGTGGGCGACGCCGGCCGGCAAGGGAGCCCGTTGCGCCGGGCCGCTGAAAGGGGTCCAGCCGGTGACCGGCACGAGGGAGGTGAACACCGGGCGGGCCCCGGGCGCGGCGCGGTAGGTCACCGCCTGCTGGGTCGAGCCCGAATCGGCCGGGCCGAGGACCACCGTTTGGTCGAAGACATAGCGACCGCTGCGGAAGTTCACCACCACGTTTCCGCTGCCGTCGAGCACGCCTCGCACTCGCTCGACGGCGCCCCCGAAGGTGCGCAGCGGAAGGGCGGAAGTGCCGGGGTTGTCGTCGTCGCCGTTCGGGGCGACCCAGAAGGTCTCCTGGCCCCAGCCCGTGGCCGGCAGCAAGGCGAGCCCCAGGAAGGTCACGAGGCGGAGGACAGCGCAGGGTATGGAGTGGAGCTTGCGAGGCACGACCGTTTCCTTTCGAATGCAGATCCGTGGTGCTGATGAGCCGAAATGGCGAGTTGTCCGTGATGGGCTCGGAACCGCGGGGCGTTACTGGCACCTAGCGCAGGAATGTCGCTCGGCGACTCACCTGCATGCGGGGCCGGGGCTGTGCTCCTCGCGGCATCCACCCTGGAGCCTGGGCGTCCCTGGAGCCCGCTTGATAGGGTCTGAAGAACCGCCTTCCCTCCTTTCCAGATGCTTGGAGGCTTTTTGCAGACGATTGGAACCCATCCCTAGACCCCGACCCGGTGCTCGAGAGGCGTCGCGATGCGGAACACCCTCCGCGAGGCGCGACCCTCGGACCTCATCGTTGGATCAGGAAGACTGCCTGTCGTCGACCGGCCCAGGATTCGTGCGGCCTGTCGCCGCGGCAGGAAGAGAGGATGGAACCCCATGACAGAGCGACTCATCCGCCCGGCGGATGCGCAGGACATTCCGCAGATCAAGATCATCGCCGAGGCCACCGAGCTGTTCCCCTCGGAGATGCTCGAGCCGATGATGGCCGGTTACCTGGAGGGCTCGAAGGCGGACCTCTGGTTCGTCACCGAGCTGGCCCGTGAAGTGGCCGGCTTTGGCTTTTGTGAACCCGAGCGCATGACCTCCGGAACTTGGAACCTGTTGGCGATCGGCGTCTCGCCGCAGCGCCAGAGCGGTGGGATCGGCGCCGCGATGCTGGCCTATCTCGAGGACCGGCTGCGCCAGCGCCAAGCGCGCGTCTTGTTGGTCGAGACCATGGGCACGCCGGAGCTCGCCCGCACCCGGGCCTTCTATCGCCGCAACGGCTACGTCGAGGAGGCGCGAATCCGTGACTTCTACGAAGCCGGCGGCGACAAGGTCGTCTTCTGGAAGCACCTGTAGGAGGATCTCGGCAGGAGCAATTTTGAGGCGTCGGAGCGCGATAGGCTCCGACGCCATGACTCCGCAGCGGCTTGCCCTTCCCCGCGGACTGTTCGTCGTTCTGCTCCTCCTCCATGTGCTGCCCTTCGCGGTGCGGCCGGCGCTGATCGGAGGAGACGAGCCGCACTACGCCTTGATGGCCCACTCCCTCGCCGTCGATGGCGACTTCGACCTGCGGGACGACTACGATGAAGTGGCCGCGGGGGCCCGCTGGGCGGGTAAGAAACGGGCCGGACAAGAGCTCGACCGTCACCTCCTCGAAGTCGAGGATCGCGTCGTCTTCAGCCACCCTGTCGGGCTACCCTTGCTGGCCGCGCCGCTGCTGTGGGGCCAGCAGCTCCTCTCTCCCGGAGCCGCGCCCGACATCCTGCTGGGCATGCTGACCCTGACCCTGACCTGGGTGGCTCTCGTCGTCGCCTATCGCACCCTGTGGCGCTGGACCGACGATGCGCGGTTGGCGGCCATCGCGGTCTTCGGTGGCTACTTCTCGTCGCCGCTGTGGTTCTACAGCCGCACCTTCTTCACCGAGCCCTACACCTGGGCCTTCGCCGCCCTGGCGGTGGCCGCGACGGTGGCGAGGAGCTATTGGCTGGCCGCCGTGCTGCTCGCGGTGACCCTGGCGATGAAAGAGACCGGTCTTCTGTTGGTGGTGGCCGTGATCGGGGTCACCGTCTGGCGGCGCGGTCCGCGGGCGGCGGCTCGCCTGGCCTTGGGGCCGCTCGCCTTCGCGGTGTTCTTCGGGCTCAAGAACCTGCTGCTGGTGGGTGAGCCGTTCGCCACTTTTCAACCCTATCGGTTGGGCTCCCTGGCGGCGGGAGTGCAGGGTCTGCTAGTCGATGCCGAGCGGGGAGCCCTTTGGTTCGCGCCGCTGCTGGTGGTCGGCGCCCTGGTGGCGGTCGTCGCCTCGCGCCGCGGCCGCTCGCCGGAGTCCTTGTGGGCTGGCGGCGCGTTCTTGGCCTACTTCCTGGTCAGTGCCTGGTGGGTCGACTGGCGCGGTGGCAGCGGCTTCGGGCCGCGCTTGATCGTGCCGGGACTGGCCGCCCTGACGGTGCCGCTGACCGGATTTTCGGAGCAGGCCTTGAAGCGCGGAGGATTCTTCGCTGTGGCCCTCAAACTGCTTTTCATCGCCGGCTTCGCGGTGCAGTTCTGTGCCGCTGTCGAGCCGGTCCCGGCCTTCTGGTCGATCTCGGTCACCGACCTGCTGTCCGAACAGCCCTGGCGGCCCCTGCTCGGTGGCCTGGTGGGCTGGGGGCTGGTGCAGGCCCTTTGGCACCAGGTGGACTCGCGGCCTCCGGCCTGACGGCCGACTATTTTTCTCGGATCCATCGAGGATCGCGGTCGTTTCGACCCGAAGAGCGCCCTCGCCTCGGGATTGCCTGTGCTCTAAATATAGTAAGATTCGAATGAATCTATTCATCAAGCGCAGCCCAAGGGAGATGACCCATGCTCCACCCTACCGCCACGATTCTGCTCGCGGCCCTCGTCGGCTTGGCCTCGACCGGATGCCCTTCTCGGACGACGACCGGTGCGGATCTGCCGGCTGACGCTGACGACGGGGCCGGTGTCACGTTCCTCGATTTGACCGCGAACGAAGCTTCCGGGATCGACTACAGGCGCGTGCCGTCGGTGACCAATGCGGCCTACGAGCAGATCAAGACCGAGCCGCGCTACACCATGCCGCTGATCGTCGACACGCCGGAGAAGCCCCGTGGCTCGCCGGGAGTGGCGGTGCTCGACTTCGACGGTGACGGCGACCTCGACCTCTACGTGACCAACGGTCCCGGCGCCGCCAACAGTCTCTACGCCAGTCGACTCGAAGAGACCGGAACGCTGCGCTTCGAAGACGTCGCCGTGGCGGCGGGGGTTGCCGCCATCGAGCAGGATTCCACCGGCGTCTGCTTCGGAGATCTGGAGAACGATGGCGACCCGGACCTGGTCGTGCTCGGGCGTTCGGAGCCCAACCGGTTGTTCGAGAATCTCGGCGACGGCACCTTTCGGGACGCCACCGCCGAGAGTGGCGTGGGCGAAAGTGACTTCGGCCACACGGACTGCTCGGTGGGCGATGTGGACGGCGATGGCCTGCTCGATCTGGCGATCGCCAACTCCTACGACTGGAGCCGCCGGGTCGCCACCCTGGAGGAGCCCTGGGACCACAATCACCCGAATCAGCTCTTCCTGAATCAGGGCGGATTGCGGTTCCGGGATGTCAGCGCGAGCTCCGGCATTTTGGACCTCAATGGCTTCCAGCCGCCGCAGGACGGTGCCGCCACCGTCACCTGGGCTTTGGCCCTGGTGGACTACGACCAGGACGGCGATCTCGACCTGCTGCAGGCCGACGACCAGGGTGGCATTCCGCCCGAAAAAGCGAGCCGTGGATTGATCCAGGTCCTCAACAACGATGGCACTGGTCAGTTCACTGCGGTCACCGATCGAGTCGGCACGGACCTGCCGGGCACTTCCTGGATGGGCTTCGCCTTCGCCGACTTCAACTGCGACGGCCACATGGACTTCTTCGCCACCAATATGGGCGACTATGCCTTCTCGGCCATCGGCATGCCCTTCATCCGCGGGCAGCTCTCCTCGCGGGCTTTCTTCGGCACCCCTCGCGGTGCCTTCGAAGACGCCGGTCCCGGGGGACTCCGGGCAACGCCCTTCGGCTGGTCGGTGATGGCGCCGGACCTCGACAACGACGGCGATGCGGACGTGGTCTTCTTCGGTGGCCTGGACGGCGCCATGCACACCATCACCGCCGACAATCCCGGAGCCGTCCTCCTCAACCCGGGTTGCTCGGCCGACTTCGAGGCCGATCTCGAGGCTCTCGCCGTCGACCACACCCGGCGCAACGTCCATGGGGGCGCCACCGGTGATCTCAACCGGGACGGCTTTCCCGATCTGGTGACCGCCTCCTCCTTCCGAATTCCGGATGACGTTCCCCTTCAGCCCTATCCGGTCGACTACGACAGTCCCTTCGACGCCAGCGCTTGGTTCGTCGAGGCCTTTGCGCCGGAGGGACGGAGTGCCTTCACCTGGAATGGCCTCGACTTCCCGGACGGGCGTCTGGCGGTCGAGATCAACAACGGCAACGACAACCACTGGGTCGAAGTGCGGCTGCTGGGCATGGTTGGCGTATTGCCGGCGGGTCGGGTCAATCGCGATGGCGTCGGTGCCGTCATTCGGGTGACTCCGCAAGGGGGCCGGACCTCCTTGCGTCCGGTGACCGGTGGTTCGAGCTTCGCCTCCCAGAATGCTCCGGAGCAACTCTTTGGCTTGGGCCGGGCGGCGACCGCCACGGTCGAGGTGATGTGGCCCGGCGGAATCGTCAATCGCCTCCATGGAGTGCGAGCTGGCGAGCGCATCGTCTTTCCCGAGATTCCCTGCGATGCGAAGCTGGACGGAGCGCTGTACCGCTCTTGCCTGACCGAAACCGTGGAGCAGTTGCGGAGCCGGGACCTGCTCTCTCCGAGCCTCGCTGAGCGTTTCGTGGCGAGTGCCGACGACCTTGGTGGAGCCTCTGCTGCCAGCACTCAGGCGGCCGTCCCGAAGGGCTCCCGAAAAGAGACGGTAGAGCCGGCGCAGGAGGCATCGCCTCCTCACCCGGAGGAGGGGGCATGACGACGTCGCGCCGGGGGCGAGACTCCTCGCCGACGGTGGCCCGAAACGAGAACGAGACCCTCTCGAGGATGCTCGAGCGGCGAGCGCTTGCCCACCCGGAGCGCACCGCCATCCACGATGGCGAAACCGAGGTCACCTACCGCCGTCTGGTGGATCGTGCCGACGCCGTGGCGAGAGGACTTCTGGCTCAAGGGGTGGCGCCGGGCTCGCTGGTCGGAGTGTGCATGGGCCGATCCTGGGAGCTGGTGGCGGCCCTCGTCGGGATCTTGCGAGGGGGGAGCGCCTACGTGCCCTTGGACCCTGCCTATCCCCAGGAGCGGTTGCGGTACATGCTGCAGCACGCCGGCGCGGCCGCCGTCATCGTGGACGATGAGAAGGCGGTGGACTTTGGCTCGGCGGGGTCGCCAGCCCTGTGTTTCGAGGAGATCGGAGCGGACGGGGAGTCCGGGTTCGCCGGGCCCTCGGCGCAGGATCTGGCCTACGTTATCTACACCTCGGGCTCGACGGGGCGACCCAAGGGGGTGGCCGTCGAGCACCGCAGCGTGGTTGCGTTGAGCCAGGCCCTCGGCGAGCTGCTGGATGACGACGAGCTATCGGCGGTGGCGGCGACGACTTCGGTGTGCTTCGATCCGTCGGTCATGGAGATTCTGGGATCGTTGTCGCTGGGCGGTACGGTGGTGCTGGCGGAGAATCTCTTGCAGCTCCCGCAGCAGCCCGCGGCCCAGCGCGTCCGGACATGCATGACGGTGCCGTCGGCGATCCAAGCGTTGCTGGTGGCGGGGCCCATGCCGCCGCGTTTGAAGTGTCTCGTTCTGGGTGGCGAGGTGCTCAAGAAGTCGCTGGTCGAGCGGCTCCATGGGCTCGAATCCGGGCTGCGCATCCTCAACTTCTATGGGCCGACCGAAGACACGGTCTTTTCGACGGCGACGGAGGTCCCGGAGGACGTCGAGACGATCACCATCGGCAAGCCGGTGACGGGCTCCCGGTCCTACGTCCTCGACGAGTCCCTGAAGCCGGTGCCGGTCGGGGTGGCGGGAGAGCTGTACCTGGCCGGAAACCAGCTAGCGCGCGGCTACCTGCACGATGAGGAGCTCACCAGGGAGCGCTTCCTCGAGCCCCGCCCGAGCGTGGCGATTCCAGAGGAGCGCCTTTACAAGACGGGCGATCTGGCGCGCTGGCGGGCCGATGGCGCGCTCGATTTCCTGGGCCGAGTCGATCAACAGGTCAAGGTTCGGGGATTTCGGGTCGAGCTCGAAGAGATCGAATCGACCCTCGAGTCGATGCCCGGGGTGGACGGTGCCGCGGCGGCGCTGGTGGCGGGCGATGCTGGTCATGAGCGTCTGGCGGTGTACGCGGTGGGGCGGGCCGACGCGGTGGCGCCGGAAGCGGTGCGTGCCTATCTCGGCGAGCGCCTGCCGAAATACATGGTGCCGCAGGTCGTGGTGCGCCTCGAGGCGCTTCCTCGGCTGCCCAACGGCAAGCTCGACCGCCAAGGACTGCCGAGTTTGGAGCCGCCACCCCTTGCCCCCGCTCGCCGCCAGGTGGAGAAGGATTCCGAGCGGTCGGAGGACGAGCCTGCGGTGGCGGTTCTCAGAGCATTTCAGGGCGAGATCGCGACCCTGCTGGGACTGGGGGATGCCGAGCAGGTGCCGGCGGATCGGCCCCTCGAGGATCTCGGCGTCGACTCGCTGACGGCGGTGGAGCTGGGACGTCGGCTGGCGGTGATCACTGGCCGGTCGCTGCCGGCGTCGCTGGTCATCGAGGGCTCGACGGCGGCGGCGGCGGTCGAATTGGCCCTCGGCCCAAGGGCGGGAAGCGACGAAATACCCGACTCGAGCAGGGCGTTGAAGGATTCCTCCCTGGCGCGTTTTCAGGCCCAGCTTGCGACCAGCCATCCACCGTTTCTGGCGGCGAAGGCGGCCGCTTGGTCGACCAGCGACAAGAGCACCCTGGTGCGCGAGCTCAAAGAGCTGGCGCGCCGTTCCGGCGGCGACCCCGCGGGCAAGTTGCTCCGCACCGGCAGCGCCACCCGCGGCACCGTCGCCGTCGCCGCGACTCGAGAAGAGCGCGACGCCATCATCTGGACCACCAACCTCTACCTCGGCCTCAACAGAGATCCGGAGGTCATCGCGACCGCCGGCTCAGCCCTGGTGCAGCTCGGGACGGGCATGGGGACATCCGCCGCGGCCTCCGGAGTGACCGATCTCCACCTCGAGTTCGAGAGTGCTTTTGCGGCGACCGTCGGCAAGCCGGCCGCCTGCCTGTTTCCCACCGGCTACACCGCCAATCTGGGAGTGGTGGCAACGCTGCTCGGCGAGAACGATGTGGTGGTGATGGATCAGCTCTGTCATGCCTCGCTGGTCGATGGCGCTCGACTCTGTGGGGCGACGATTCGGACCTTTCAGCACAACAACCGGATAGATCTGGAAGCGGTCTTGCGCACCGAGGTGGCGCCGGACCGCACCGTTCTGGTGGTGATCGAAAGCGTCTACAGCATGGGCGAGGGGGCGGCACCGCTGGCGGACATCGTGCGAACGGCCAAGGAGCACGGTGCCCTGGTCTACGTGGACGAGGCCCACTCCTTCGGCTTCTACGGTCCGCGAGGTGCCGGCCTCTGCGCCGCTCGCGGGGTTACGGAGAAGGTCGACTTCATCATGACGACCCTCAGCAAAGCCCTCGGCAGCCTCGGCGGGGTGGTGGCCGCCAGCGCCGAGCACGTCGCCCTGCTGAAGTCGTCGTCGCGGGCCTACATCTTTCAGGCCTCGGTGAGCCCGGCGGATATCGCGGCCGCCCTCGCCGCCTTGCGTCGGCTGCGCGAGGAAGATGCGCTCCGCGAGCGGCTCTGGGATACGACCGGCTACATGCGGCGGCGTTTCTGCGACGCCGGCTACGACCTCGGCACCGGCGATGGTCCGATCGTCACGCCGCTTTTCGCCGACAAGGACAGGCTCTACGCGGTGGCTCGCGGTCTGTACGAGCGGGGCGTTCACACGGCGGCCGTGACCTACCCGATCGTGGAGAGCGGCCGCGGTCGTCTGCGGTTCATCTGCTCGGCGTTTCACACCCGCGAGGATGTCGACAGGACCCTCGAGGCTCTCCTCGACGCCGAGCGTGAGGTCGACCAGGCTTTGAAGGCCGAGTCCGGTGACAGTGGCCGTCCAGCGGCAGCGTCGAGCGATCCTCGGCGGGAACGAGCTCGTCTGGAGGAATGGGCCGAGAGATTCAGCGCCGAGTTGGAGGCGGACCTGGCGACGGCCACGGTGCGAGCCCCGAGCCTCGCCATCTCGCTCGGTGATGCCGGCGAAGGGGAGGCGATCTCGATCGGAATCGAGGCCGGCAAGGTCACCTTGGGAGCTGGTGGAGCCAGGGCGGGGGCGCCCTTCTGCTCGCTGCGCCTCACCAATCCTCAGGCCATCGCGGCCCTATGCTCGAGCGATGTCCAGGGGCTTCTCGAGAGCGTCTGCACCGGCTCCTGCGTTCTGGACGGCCACACCGAGCCCTTCATCTGGTTGATCGGAAGACTGGCCGCCGGGCAGCACGATGCCTGGACGGCGGGTGCTGCGGAGCCGGCCACCGTTGGCGTGGGCTGATTTTTCAGGCTTCCGCGCCGACTGCCGTGGGCTCGCCCTGAGGTCGGGCTAATCGTCGCCGGCGAAGGTCGCCTGATAGAGGGGCACCAGCGGCTCCGAGAGCAGCAAGACCTCCGGTTTGTCTTTGCGCAGGGCGATGCGGCCGCCGGCGAAGGCCTCGTAGTTCTGGCTGACGATCTCGGCCGGGCCGTGGGCGGCGATCAGCGCCTGGCGGATGCGGTCTTCCTCGCCCTTGCCGGTCAAGATCCAGGCCAGCTCGAGGCGACCGTCCCCAAAGACCGCTTCGATCTTCCTCGGGTAGCCCGCGAAGCGGTGGCCGAAGCAGTTGATCTGAGTTTGGCGCCGAGGCTTCGAGGGTAGCCAAGGCTCGGCGATCTCCTCGGTGCTGATGCCCTGACAGGCCGCCGATAAGCGTTCGGTCATGGTCTCGAGGTCGGCGCCGAACTCGAGGATCTTGGGGGCCGCGATGCTCGGGCGGTGGCTGGAGCGAGGCTCGGGGTTGGAAGGCAGGTCCGGATTCCGCCACAGGAAGAGATAGGAGCGCGCCGCCGCTTCGGTCAAGGCCCAGACGGCGTCTTCGTCCGCATGAGCGACCGTCCAGGTCGAGAGATAGGCGTCATAGCCGCCGAGGGAGGCGTTGTGCTCGCCGGCCTTGGGAAGCAAGGATTCGATGGCGCCGCGGCGGGCCTCGATGAGGGCGAGCCCGTCATCGGCGAAGGTGAAGGCGACCTCGCCGAGCTCGACGCCTTGGGACTGGTAGCCGAGACAGACGAGATGGCTCTCGGAGGTCTCGGCGATCGGCAGGCTCGGCGGCTCGACCGCGACGGTCGAAAGCTTGGTGCAGGCCGATTTCAGGGCAGCGCGGACGGACTTCTCGGTGTCACCGAAGTCGATTCCCGGGAACGAGCCCCCGAGGATTTCGCCTTCGGCGGTCAGCGCGAGGCCTGCGAGCAGGAGGGCGGAAAGCGAGCGTCGAAGAACCATCGGAGAATCTCCCGTTGCAATCCAATGTCAGAGGTCCCTTTCGACTTCAGAACGTCGGCGGGGGCGGGGATGTTTCTCCGCTCGGACCGGCTCGCCCCTTGCTGAAAGTAGCTACTGGTGGCTACTATTGGAGGATGCGATCCGTAGGAATCAAAGTCCTCAAGAACCGGCTGAGCGAGTACGTGCGCTTGGCGGCCAGCGGTGAAACGGTCCTGGTGACCGATCGAGACAAGGTGGTTGCCGAACTGAGTCCACCTCGCCCGTCGCGTAGTCGCGAGTTATCGGATGCGGTCCTGGCCGATGCCGTTCGCCAAGGCTGGCTCACGGCCCCGGTGGGTGAGCTCGGCGAGATCCCTGGACGCCTTCCGGTGGCGCCGCTCGAGAGACTCCTTGCGGAGTTGGCCGACGATCGGTCCGATCGTTGATCTACCTCGACACATCGGTTGCTCTGGCTCATCTGCTCGCTGAGGACCGGTCGCCGCCGGATGCGCTGTGGCGCGAGACGCTGGTGGCGAGTCGCTTGCTCGAGTATGAGCTCTGGACTCGTCTTCACGCCCGTGGTCTGGAGAGCAGCCATGGCGAGCTGGCGGCGGAGTTGACCGCTCGGCTCGCCTTCCTCGAGCTCAGCGCGCCGGTTTTGGAACGTGCGTTGAAGCCCTTTCCAGCGGCCTTGCGAACCTCGGACGCCCTGCACCTGGCTTCGGCCGACTTCCTGCGTGGGCGGGGGCTCGAGGTCGAGATTGCGACCTACGATGAGAGGTTTGCCCAGGCCGCTCGGGCCTTGGGATTCGCGCTGAATCCGCTGTGAGGCGAGTCACCCGGCCGGCTTGAGGACCAGCAGGACGCCACCGAGGATGAGGGCGGCACCGAAGAGCTGGTTGCCGGCGACGGCGGTTTCGGTGACGAAGCGATCCCAGGCGATGCCGGCGAGGATCTGGCAGGCGATCACCAGTAGTACCGTCTTGAACACGCCGAGGCGCTCGATCGCCAGCGGCATGCCGGCGGTGATCGCAAAGCCACAGACTGCCGGCACCAACACCAGCGGCGGCAGGCGGGAGAGGTCGGCCAGCACTTCGCCCTTGCGCTGAGTCAAGAAAAACGCCGCCGAGAGTCCCGCCGCGACCAGATTGCCGACGGCCAGCAGCAGCCACAGGCTGCTGTTCTTCATCAGATGAGCGTTGGCGCCGTTCTGCACCACGATGGCGGTGCCGACGATGATCGACAGGAGCAAGGCGATCCACATGGCGATGGGTTTCCCGGGGCTAGGCTCTGCGATGGATCGCCGACCAGACCCGCTCGGCGGTGGCCGGAGTCTCGCTGATCGGTGCCCCGATGGCGTCGCTGATCGCCCCCAGGACTGCCGGGACGGTGCCGATCAAGGGCGGCTCGCCGACGCCGCGGGCGCCATAGGGACCCTCGAGGTCGGGACGTTCGAGGATGATCGACTCGATCCAGGGGACGTCGGCGATGGTGGGAATGAGGTAGTCGGTGAAGCTGGCGTTCTTGATCTCGCCCTGGTCGGTGATCACCTCTTCCATCAGCGCCATTCCCAGCCCTTGGGCGGCGCCGCCTTCGATCTGGCCGGCCACCTCGCGCGGATTGATCGCCTTGCCGACATCGTGGACGGCGATCAGACGCTCGACCACCACCTCTCCGGTTTCCAGGTCGACCACCACTTCGGCGGCGTGGCTGGCGAACATGTAGGTCATGAAGGCGCGCGGCGACAGGCCCGTGTCGGGGTCCGGTTTCACCGTGCGCGGCTGGTAGACGGAAGTCATGTCGAGGTCGTAGCCGCGGCGGTGGGCGGTGGTCACCAGGTCGGCGAGGGTGATGCGGGGCCCGCCGTCGGCGACCGCCATCACCCAGCCGTCCTCCACCTTCAGCTCTTCCCAGTGCAGGTGCAGCTCGGCGGCGGCGACGTCGAGGAGCTGGCGCCGCACCTCGCCGGCGGCGAGCTTGACGGCGTTGCCCGTGAAGACCGTCTGGCGGGTCGCCGACGACGAGCCCGACTCGGGAGTCTCGGCCGTATCGGAGGCGGTGACCGCGACCTCGTCCGGCGTCAGACCGAGCTCTTCGGCGACGATCTGGGCCATCAGGTTGTGCAGGCCCTGGCCGACTTCGACGCCGCCGGAGAAGACCTCCGCGCCACCGCCGGCGAGCAGCCGGACGCGCGCCCGCGAGGCATCCGGGTAGCTGTCGCCGTAGCCGACGCCGAAGCAGATGGCGCTGATGCCGTAGCCGCGCCGCAGGTGTGGCGCCGGTTGGTCGTAGCTGCGGTTCTCCCAGTCGAGGCGTTCGGCCGCCGCCTCGAGGCAGTGAATCGGGCTGGCCACCGGAATGATCTGCGAGGTGGTGACGGCGTCGCCGTCACGGATCAGGTTTTTGCGCTTGAGGTCCACCAGATCCATGTCGAGGCGCCGGGCCAGGGCGGCGAGGGCGTTCTCGTAGGCGATACCCATCTGGCAGGCGCCGAAGCCGCGCATGGCGCCGGTGGGGTTGTTGTTGGTGAACACGGCGATGGCGTCGACGTGGACGTTGGGCACGCGGTAGGGGCCGGTGGCGTGGCTCGCCGCCTTGCGCAGCACCGCCGGCCCGGTCGAGGCGTAGGCGCCTTCGTCGCAGCGGATGGTCACCCGGGCGGCCGTCAGGGTGCCGTCGGCGCGGGCGGCGAGGGTGTACTCGACCTCCATCGGGTGGCGCTTGTGGCGCGCCACCATCGATTCCTCGCGGGTGTACTGAATGCGCACCGGCCGGCCGAAGCGCAGGGCGGCGAGGCCGAGGTAGATCTGGATCGAGATGTCTTCCCGGCCGCCGAAGGCGCCGCCCGTCGGCGGCTGGATGAGGCGCACCTTTTCGACCGGCAGGCCTAGCGAAAGGGCGATCAGGCGGCGCTCCTCGTGCACCCACTGGCCGGAGGCGTGAATCTCGACGACGTCGTCCACCAGGCGGGCGTATCCCGCCTCGATGTCGAGGAAGGCGTGGTCGACACACTGCGTTTTGAGCCGGGTCTGCACGATCGCATCGGCGGTGGCGATGGCGGCGTCGGCGTTGCCCTTGCGGATCAACTGGGTCGACATGATGTTGCCGGCGGGATGGATGGCCGGTGCGCCCTCGGCGAGGGCGTCGTCCATGGTGGCGAGAATCGGCAGCGGTCGGTAGTCGACTTCCACCAGGAGGGTGGCGGCGGCGGCTTGCGCCGGCGTTTCGGCGACGACGATGCCGAGGGCGTCTCCCAGGTAGCGGGCTCGCGAGTCGCAGAACACCGGCTGGTCGCGATGGATCAGCCCGTGGAGATTGACCCCGCCGAGGTCGTCCGCCCCCAGCACTTCGAGCACACCGGGAGCGCGGCGCGCCGCCCGGGTGTCGATGGACCGGATCTCGGCGTGGGGGTGGGGGCTGCGGATGACCGCCACGCTGAGCACCTCGGGGCCCTTCAGATCACCACCGTAGCGGGTCTCGCCGTTGACCTTGCCGGCGACGTCGCGGCGCAGGACGGACTGTCCGATCCAGGAGGGCGCGGGGTGGTTCACGATGGTTCGGGCTTCAGGCTTCGCCGGTGTCGGAGGCCGCGATCACGGCGTCGATGATCTTGGCGTAGCCGGTGCAGCGGCAGAGGTTGCCGGCGAGCCCCTCGCGCACCTCGTCGGCGTTGGGGCGCGGATTGGCTTCGAGCAGGGCGGCCGCCGTCATCAGCAGGCCTGGAGTGCAGTAGCCGCACTGCACCGCTCCGGCTTCGACGAAGCTCAGCTGGACCCGATGGAGCTGGTCGCCCTCGGCCAGGCCCTCGATGGTGACCAACGATTTACCCTCCATCTGCGGCGCCATCACCAGGCAGGAGGTGACCGGTTCACCCTCCACCAGGATGGTGCAGCTGCCGCACTCGCCTTCGAGGCAGGCGCCTTTGGTGCCGGTCAGGCGGAGGCGCTCGCGCAGGGTGTCGTAGATGGTCTCGTGGGGGTCGATCTCGACCTCGACCGGCTCGCCGTTGATGCGGCAGCGCAGGGTCCAGGTCGAGGTGTCGTCGCGACGGACGTCGGGGGCGGTCTCGAGCATCAGGCGTTTCCCGGGGTGATGTCGATCAGCTCACTGAGCAATCGGTGGGTCAAGGTGACGGCCATGGAGCGGCGGTACTCGGCGCCGCCGCGGTGGTCGTCGATCGGGCTCACTTCTTCGCCCACCAGGCGGGCGGCTTCTGTCATGGCGGTGGAGTCGATCACCGCGGCCTGCCGGAGGTGAGCCTCGGCCCGGCGCGGTCGTAGCGGCTTCGGCGCGACACAGCCGAGGCCGAGGGCGACGTCGCCCGCCGGGCCGATCGAGGCGGCGGCCATCACCAGCGAGATGGCGACGGCGTTGCGCTTGCCGATCTTGTAGAAAGACGAGCGCCGGTTCGTCGGCACCTCGACGGCGACGATCATCTCGTCGTCGGCGCGATCCGTCTTGCCGGGCGCCAGGAAAAAGTCGGCGAGGGGGAGGCGTCGGGAACCGGAGTCGACGGATGCCAGCTCGACCTCGGCTTCGAGGGCGATCAGGGCGGTGGAGACGTCGCCGGCCGGCGAGGCCGTATCGAGCTGGCCGCCGATCGTCCCCAGATTGCGAATCTGAGGTCCGCCGACGGTGGCGCAGGCGGCAGCCAGGGCGTCGACAGAGCAGCTTTCGAGCCTGCGCAGGCGGCACATGGCGCCGATCCTCAGGCGGTCCCCGCTGGGCTCGAGCTCATCGAGGCCGCGGACTCGGCTGAGATCGATCAAGGTGTCGAGCTGGCGACGACCTTTGCGCACCCCCACCACCAGATCCGTGCCGCCGGCGAGAAAGCTCGCGGCTTTTCCCAAGCGCCCCTTGAGGGCGAGCGCTTCGGCGATGCTGCTGGGCTGAAAAAAGCGCTGAGAGGCGGCGGGAAACGAGGGATCTCCTAGCATGCGAAACCTCGTCGATCGTGTCGTTTCCCTGGTTTGGGCATGTCGAGCTCCTGCCGAACTTTATCATTCGGGGCATTGCGCCCGGCCGGTGGGCGCGGGCTCGGAAGCGCCTGTTAGGGTCGCCAAGGGCTTCAGCGCAGGCACCGCTTGGAACCGATTGCGGAGTCGATGGCCCGACCGATTCGAGAGGAGAATCGCCATGACAGGTCGCTTTCAGATCGCTCTTACGCTCGCCATGACCCTCGCCCCTTGGCTGGGCCCCGCGACCCTCCAGGGGCAATCGGTGGGACCGCCGAATGGCTCGCTGGTGGCCATCGGAGGCGGTCAGATCTCGCCTGAGATCTACCGCAAGTTCATCGAGCTCGCCGGTGGCCGCGATGCTCCGATCGTCTACATTCCCTCGGCCGTCGGCCTGCCGGAGTACGGGCCGGACTTCGCCGGCTGGGCTCTCGCCGGCTTCCAGGCCGCGGGTGCCACCAACACTCGGCTCCTGCACGCCAAGGATCGCGCCGAGGCCGACTCGGAAGAGTTCGTCGAGGTGATTCGGCGAGCCGCCGGCGTCTTTTTCGGTGGCGGTCGTCAGTGGCGTCTGGTCGACCTCTACATGGGGACCGAGAGCGAAGCCGCCTTGCGCGGCGTTCTCGAACGCGGTGGGGTGATCGGCGGCTCCTCGGCCGGGGCGACCATCCTGGGCTCCTTTCTGGCGCGCGGTGACACGCGCGGCAACATGATCATGATGGGCGATCACCAGGAAGGATTGGGTTACTTGAAGGACGTCGCCATCGATCAGCATCTGCTGCGCCGCAACCGCCATTTCGATCTCCTGGAGATCGTCGAGGCTCATCCCGAGGTTCTCGGCATCGGCCTCGACGAAGGGGCGGCGATCGTCGTCTTGCGCGACCGCTTCGAGGTCATGGGAGGTTACGTGGCGATTTACGACGGGCGCCGCTCGACCGCCGCCCGGGGGCGCTCCGACAAGGGTTTCTACTTCCTGGCTCCGGGTGACCAGTTCGAGCTCGCCGGCCGGGTGGCGACCCGCTCCTCGGAGGGACCGCAGGAGTTTTGGCTACCGCAGCTCGAGGTCGAGGTCGAGGTCGAGCCGGCTCTCCTGCGGCGTTGGGTGGGCACCTACAAGGCCGGCGAACGCCAGCTCGAAATCGCGATCGAGAACGGCCAGCTTCATCTCGAGTCCGTACGCCGTGCCCGGCGCCCCCTCGAGGCGACTTCGGAGAGCACCTTCCTGGATGCCGCCAACGGTCAGCGGCTGAGCTTCCTGCAGCGCGATGAAGGCGCCACGCTGCTCCGGCTCGGGCGCGGCGATGGGATGGAAGTTCTGACCCGGGTCGATTCGCCCTAGTCCGCGACGTCAGTCCGGGTTGGGCGGACCACCGCTGCTCGCTGGCGCGCGAAATGCTCGGTTTCTTCTCGCCGGGATGCGCGCTGGTGTCCGCGACTCTGCCCCGGCCCACTGAAGTTCAAGGCGTTTCTTTTTGGCTCCTGCCTTGCAACCCGTTGGCAGCGAAGCGCTCCTCGACGGCAGCGCTGCCATGGACCGTCAAGCGGAACTGGGAGGACGTGCGATGAATCGTCTCGGTGGGTTGATTGCGTTGGGTCTTTTCTTACTGCTCGCAGCGGCGCCGCTGGACGCCGCCCGCAAGTCTCAGAACACGGTGCCGATCTTCGTCTATGTCGATGCCGAGGACTCGGGGGTCGTGGCGCTCGAAGTGGCCGATCGCTACCAGGCGCGGGATGCCGCCGTCGAGCTCTTCGAGCGCAAGTTGAACAAACGTCTGCGGGTGGTCTCGGATCCCGGAGAAGCGCGTCTCTTCCTCGCCCTCGGGGGGCTCGGTCGAGCCGACGGCTTCGCCACCGAGCTACCGACCCAGGTCTCGACGACGGTCAATTCGAGGGGCTCTTCGGCGACCGCGACCAGCGAAACGCTGCAAACGGACCACTGTCTCCTCGAAGCTCGCCTGTGGTCCGCGAGCTTCGACGAAACGCTGCGCGCCGTGGTGGGAACGCAGGGTGGATGCTGGTGGTCGAACCTCGGCACCGCGATCGCTCGACGGGCGGACAAATGGGCCAAGAAGAACCCCGCCCGCGTCGCCGCCGCGACGGCTCCGGTAGAGCTTCCAGCAGCGGTCCAAGGGCAGCTCGAGGTGGTTGCGAGGGCGCGGACGGTCCATCTCTTTTCCCGCGATCCCGAAACCTCGCCGGGAGGCTGGCGTGCCATGAAGCCGAAGCTGGCGGTGGCGGGATTCCGGCAGGCCGCTCAGGAAAAGCATCGCAGCTCCCTGCGCTGGTCCGAGACGGCCGAGGCGGCGGAAATCGTGATCGAGATCACCGCCGCCCGGGCGGGGCTCACCAACCGCTCCTCGGCGACGGCGACGGTCGGCGATCACGGCAGCGCGGTGATGGTTCAGAACCAGTATCGCAATGCCATCGACTTCGAGATCCGGCTATCTTCCGGCGAGAGCCTCAACGGCACCGAGGTCACCTTCACCAGTCCTTTGCCGAACGCCCTCAGCCTGGGCCACGGCCTGGCCGAGCGCCTGGCCCATTGGGTGAGCTTGATGAGCGACGAAGTCTTGACCCAGGCTCGAGTCGGCGACTAGAGGGGCTTGACGGCGCTGTCGGAGCGCCGTCAGTTCTGGCCTGGTGCCGGCAGCGCTTCGGTGTCGGCGTGGCTCTCGAGCACGAAGGGCGGCTTGCGATAGGTCCAGTTTCCACCGGTGACCATGTCCTCGACACGGAGCAAGACTTCGACATCGGTCAGGGAGCCGACGAAGGTCCAGAAGTGGCCGTTCGAGCTGCGGCCATCGAGGACTTTCAGAATGATCTCGAGGTTCTCCGGCCCGAAGAACCAGAAGGCACCACTGTTTTCTGAGATCAGGCGGCCGGTGGCGATTCCGGTTCGACCGCTGCGGGGATCCATCCACTCGGCCGTCGCTCGAAAGCGGGTGTCGGTCAGGCAGAGGGCGGCCGTCGGTTCGTCGCTGCAGTTGCCGTCTGGCACGTCGAGCTGCGGCCGGGGCGAATCGAGGGCAGAGCCATCGTCGGGAAAAGCGTTCGTGATGGCCTGGCTGGCGAGGGTTCCGGCGGGATTCGAAAAGCGCCGCACCTGGCCAGTTGCAGTGTTCTCGACGACTACCGAGTAGGGCAAGTTGGAGATCGATCCGAAGAGTACCCAGTAGTGGTCGTTGACCGGGCGGCCGTCGAGGACTTTGACGAGGACCTCGAGATTGTCGGCGCTGAAGAACCAGAATCCGGCGGTGTTCTGAGTCAGGGGCTGTGCCGTGGCCGCGCCAGGGGACTCTTCGCCCTCGATCTCGATCCGAACGGAGAAACGACCGTCCATCAAACAGGCCTGGTGGACATTGGATTGGCAGGCGGTGCGGACCGGTCGGGCGAGCAGGCCGGTTTCGACTTCGGGCAGGGGGACGGTGAACTGCGGCTGGGGTGCGTCGGCGAAGTAAGTGATCGTGGCCTCGTTCGTCGCGGTGAAGGCGGCGTCTGCCCCGGTCTCGCTGGAGTTCCTCGAAGGCTCCACCGGAAAGATCTCGCCGAGCGGAGCCAGCGCGGCGTCGAGGAATCGGCCGATCACCTTCGGGAAGCTGCCGGCGGCGAAAGTCCCGGTGTGATCCTCCCAGGTCACGAGGACGGGGCCGGCGTTCGAGACGGCGGCTCGGGGAAACCTCAGGTCGTCGCCGTTCGCCGTGGCGGCGATGCGCTGGGCAGGGCTCGCCGTCGTGCCGTCCGGGTCGAGCTTCTGGACCCAAATCCCTCCCTCTGGCTCCGCGCCTTGGCGACTCCAGGTGAGAACGAAGCCACCCTCCGGTAGGGCAGCGATCTCGGGATGACGGATTGGCGTCGTACCTCGCAGTTGGGTCGTCGAAGCGCCGAGCAATCCGTCGGCGAGGATCGGCCGCGTGATCAGGAAGCTCTCGAAGGCATCGATGCTACGTCTAGAGCTGGTGAAGGCGACCAGCGACGTGGAACCCTGGGTTGCAATCTCGGCTCTGTCGGCCAGATTCTCGCTACTTTGGCCGACTGCTCCCTCGAAGACCAGGACTCGCTCGCTGGTCGGGTCACCCCCGAGGTCGAAGTGCCGAGCGAAGACGGATCCGAAGAAGTTCGTCCAGGCGACGGTGAATCCCGTGTCGTGGCCGTCGACGGCGACGCTGCGGAGCGGTTGGGAAGGGCTGTCGATGGTGAATTCGAGCTCGACGGGCTCACCCTTCGAATCGAGAATCTGGCCCCGCAGTCGGCCGGCGCCGTCCTGCCAGACGACCAGAATCTCGTCCGGTCCGGCGGCCGCGGCGAATCCTGGAATCGTGATCGGTACACCGATCGCGAAAGGTGTCCCCGGGGTCGAGTCGGTGACGGCACGACTCATCAACTGCCAGCCCTCGAAGCTCTGGTCGCGCTGCCAGAGAGTGACGAACGAGCCATCGTCGAAGGAAACGACCCGACTCATTCCGTCGGTTTGCGTATCGAGAAGAACTTGCGACTGGCTCGGGGATGAGATCGTCAATCCGATGATGAACAGAGTGAAAGCTACGCGCAGGCTGGTTCTCATGGTGAAGCTCCCGTATGAATCGCCTCGGCTTGGATGGATTGCTATCGCCACTCGGCGCTCTGCGCGCGCCGAGAGGAGTGCATCTCACGGCAGTCCTTCGATGCCCGTTCGATAGCGGCAGTCTAGGGATTCAAAAGACCGGCTTGGGAGCCAAGATCGACAGAAACGAGCCCTTTCGCGCCATTTTCGACAATCGGCAAAGAAACTTCTGTTTGCCGCGGGACTTCATACCGTCGCCGTTTCTCGCTTCTTCTGAGTAGAGGCTCGATAACCGAGCCTCGGGGAAAAACAAGGAGGAAGTTGTATGAATCGTTTACTTCGGCTGGCGCTCGTCATGGTGATGGTCCTGTCGGTACCTCTGGCGGTCCCGAGCGAGTCTGTCGCCCAGCTCCGGCCCACCGTCACGACCACCACCACGACGACGCTCCCGGTGGGTCCGGTCCGTTATCTGCCGCTGAACAAGAAGTACGACTACTGGCAGACTTCGGGCAACACGAGCGTCACGCTCGACATGCCGGCGGGCTTCTTCGGTCCGGGCTCCGACGCCCAGACCTACGTCATCGACTGCACCGGTGAACCCTTCGGACCGGGCGCGGGACAGGGCCTGCCGGCGATCGCCGACACCTCGATCCATCGCAAGAAGGATCCCAATCCGGGCAGCGTTGGAGATTCCGACACGGTGGCGATCAAGATTCACGGGCTCAGCCTGGTGTCGGTCAACCCGATCACGGTGACGTACTTCGGTGGTTCGTCCTGGGATCTTTGGGATGTCCATGTCGGCCTGTCGGACGAGGCGCCTCAGCCCTGGGGCTCGCTGACCGCGACCAAGACCTACTCCGGCGGTGGCACCTTCGACAGCAGCCTGACGGTGGTTCCGAAGTTCACCTTCACGCGCATTTCTGGCGGTGGGAACCTCATTCTGGACGTCGGGGATCCGAACTCGGGCGTGCCGGCGAGCACCATCCAGGCGAGCAACACCCACTACATCAACAACCATCCCGGATTCTCGGGCAGCTTCCACCCCGGCTACAGCCAGGGACCGACGCCCGAGCAAATCAACTACATCGAGTTCTCGAACAACTGTGCCGAGCACGAGACGGAGCCTTGCGAAGACTGCCCGGACGATCCGGATGTCGAGGTGGAGCCGGTCGACCCGGTGGAAGGCGAGCCCCACACCATTCCCATTCTCAACTAGCTAGCTTCCGCTAGCGAAGGGACCGGGTCTGCCGCTCGACCCGGAGCCTCTTCAACCCTCGCCTTCGGCTCCGGCAGCCTGCCATCGAGCGCTCGACTCTCCCCGCCAGAACCCCCTTCCCAGCGCCTCTGCCCTCAGGGGCAAGTCGCAAAGGCCTCGGTGGCTTGAATCGGCAGGAATGCCTGATCGACCGGGTTCACCCAGCGCTGGAGGACGCCGCGCTCGGTGTCCTCGACCTCGATCTCGACCCCGACGTTGGTCAGGCCGGCGGCGAAGAACCAGTAACGGTCGAACTCCTCGCAGGCGTTGATCACCTTGACCAGCAGCTCGACATTCTTGGCGTCGAAGAACCAGAAGGTGCCGGAGTCCTCGCTCAGGGCCGTGCCGGTGGCGACGCCGCGTTCGCCGTTCGGGCGCTCCCAGCCGATGCGGATCTCGAAGCGGCCGTCGCGCAGCGCCAGCGGCGGTGGCTCCGGAGCGTCGGTGCGGGTGAAGGTGAAAGTGCCCAGGGGGACGCCGTTGCCGAGCGAGCCGCTTGCGATGCGGGAGACCGGAACCGCCGGGAAGGTCACCACGTCGTCTGCCAGAAAGGTCGTGCCGCTGTCGGTGCCGGCGTCGTAGGCGAAGAGCTCTACCACTTTCCGGCTCACCCAGGTGTCTTCCTCGCGCAGGGAGACGGCCGAGACGCCGACGAACCAGTCCGGGCTGGGCGCGATCATCGACACCAAGGTCACCGCCGGGAACGCTGCGTCGACCTCGAAATCAAGCTCGATCGAGTCCGGCGACGGGAAGATGCCCCCGCCCTGCAAGACCTGGTCGGCCTGGCCGGCGGCGATGGCGTCCCGCACCTCATTGGCCAGCGGGTTGCTGCGCCCTTCCTCCGCCATGCGCCGAATGCCGTGGCTCGCCAGGGTGCCGTTCTGCCAGAACTTCGTCGCTTCATCGTGGGTGGCGCCGATCAAGGGCGAGAAATGGGGCCCTGGTGGAAAGCCGCCGGGATGGGTACGAGACGACCAGGTGGCGTCGAAGCGCACCGTGTACTGAGCGGTTGAATCCTCGGCCGAGGCCGGCGGGCCGAGGAGAGCACAGGCGAGCACCAGGGGTAGGGCCTTGGCCAGCGGGTTGATGGGGGCTCGGTCTCGAGTCATGGTCAGTTCCTCCTGGGCAGCGCAGAACGGCAGGTTCCCTCTCGCGAAGCCTATACGGACGACGCGCTGGTTCGGTGCTGTGGCCCGTTTGGTAGATTGATAATCTTCGATCAACCGGTTGGACCCAGGCCGAGCTCGGCGGAGGAAGCCCCTTGACCACCATCTTCAGAGATCCACTTCGTTCCCTTTGCTGTGCCCTCATCCTGTTGCCTCTGGCCAGTCCTTCCCTGGCCCAGGCGCCGATCATCCAGCCGGGAGCCCCCGGTGAGGCGCCGCGCCAACTGAGTGCCGAGCAGGCGGTCGAGATTGCCGACACCAGCTACTCGCCGGCCGACGTCCGCTTCATGCAGGACATGATTCCGCATCATCACCAGGCGCTCGAGATGGCGGCTTTGGTGGGTGAGCGCACCAATCGTCCCGAGCTGCTCGATGTGGCCGGGCGGATCAACGCCTCCCAGGGCGACGAGATCGAGTTCATGCAGCAATGGCTGCGGGAGCGCGGTGAAGAGGTGCCGGAACCCTCCGCCCACCACGCCATGCACACCCACCACACGATGGCGGGAATGGCGACGCCGGAGCAGATGACGGCTTTGGGGGCGGCCGAGGGCATCGCCTTCGACCGCCTCTTCCTCGAGCTCATGATCACCCACCACGAGGGCGCGGTCACCATGGTGGACGAGCTGCACGAGCAACCGGGCTCGGCTTACGATCCGGTGCTTTTCGAGTTCACCTCCGACGTCGTCAACGATCAGACCACCGAGATCGAGCGCATGAACGCGCTGATGGTGGGGTTGTCGGAAGACCCGCGGGCGGGTCTCGAGGCGGGCCTCTTCGATGCCGAACAGGCGATTCTCAACCTCGAGCTGGTGGCCTCCCTGGCGAAGCCGCCGGGGTTCTTCGATCCGGCGAATCCGGCCGGCCTTTCTCCTGAGGTGCCGGGTGAAGAAGGTGAAGAGGGGGAGGAGGAAGGGGAGGAAGAAAGCGGCGACGAGGACGACGACCGCTATCCGCTGCTCAGCTTCTCGAACTCCGACATGGCGTTCTCGGGCGATGTGCTGGTGGCCGGCAACTACCACGGCTTCAACGTCTACCGGCTGGACGCCTCGGGCCTGCCGAATCACCTCAGCTCGGTGGTCTGCCCTGGCGGCCAGGGGGATGTTTCGATCGTCGGCGATCTGCTGATCATGTCCGTCGAGCAGACCCGCGGGCGTCTCGACTGTGGCCTCGAAGGGGTCTCCGAGGACGTCAGCACCGAGCGCTTCCGCGGTCTGCGCATCTTCGATATTTCGGACCTCACCCGCCCGCGCCAGGTCGGCGCCGTGCAGACCTGCCGCGGATCCCACACTCATTCGGTGGTCTCGGGTCCGGGGGAGGACGGCAAGATCGTCGTCTACAACTCGGGTACGGCTTCGGTACGCGAGGCGGACGAGCTCGAGGGCTGCTTCGACGAGTCCCCGGGCGATGACCGCACCGCCCTGTTCCGCATCGATGTCGTCGAGATTCCGGTGGCCGACCCCTCCCAGGCTCGCATCGTCGCCAGCCCGGCGGTGTTCGCTGATCCCGACGAGGGCGTCCTCGCCGGCCTGTGGCGCGGCGGCGATCATGGTGACGACACGCAGGAAACCAACCAGACCGACCACTGCCACGACATCACCGTCTTCCCCGAGAAGAAGATCGCCGCCGGGGCGTGCTCCGGCAACGGCATCCTGTTCGACATCCGCGATCCCCTCAACCCACAGCGCATCGATGTGGTGGTCGACAAGGGGTTTGCCTACTGGCATTCGGCGACCTTCAACAACGACGGCACCAAGGTTCTATTCACGGACGAGTGGGGTGGTGGCGGGCGGCCGCGCTGTCGCTCCTTCGATCCCATGACCTGGGGCGCCGACGCCATCTACGACATCGTCGACAGGAAGCTCGAGTTCCGCGGCTACTTCAAGATGCCGGCGCCGCAGCTCGAGGAGGAGAACTGCGTTGCCCACAACGGCTCGATCGTGCCGGTTCCGGGGCGCGACATCTTCGTGCAGGCCTGGTATCAGGGTGGCCTGTCGGTGATCGACTTCACCGACTCCGCCCAGGCGGTGGAGATCGCCTACTTCGACCGCGGTCCGATCGACGTCGACGAGATGATCGTCGGTGGCTTCTGGTCGACCTACTGGTACGGCGACAAGATCTACGGCACCGAGATGGTGCGCGGCCTCGACGTGCTGGCGCTCACCCCCAGTGAGTATCTGAGCGCCAACGAGATCGCCGCCGCGGCGATCGCCGATCAGGGCGACATCTTCAATCCGCAACAACAGTTCCGCGTCGACTGGCCGGCGGAGCCGGTGGTGGCGCGGGCTTACATCGATCAGCTCGGCCGTGGCGAAACACTCTCGAAGTCCCTGGGCTCGCGTCTGAAGAAGGCTCTCGATCGTGCC
Source organism: Acidobacteriota bacterium (assembly GCA_039028635.1). Classification (NCBI taxonomy): domain Bacteria; kingdom Pseudomonadati; phylum Acidobacteriota; species Acidobacteriota bacterium. The sequence goes on along the minus strand of JBCCHV010000008.1, from coordinate 4,944 downwards.
GACGAAGCCCTCGCCAGCGAAACCGTCAACGCTTCCCTGGCTGGAGAGCTCGAAGCCCTCGCCGCCAGCGTGCGGGAATCGTCCGGCGACGACAAGGACGCCACCGAGCACCGCCGGTCGGCCCTCGGTGACGTGCTGGGAGGGATTGCGGCCCGCTTGAGGTGAGGACCTGGGCCTCTCCGCGACGCCTCGCAGGCCGATCTGAGTTGATCGGGCCGAGAGCGGACCGCCTCAGGGTTTCAAGACTCGAACCTTCGGCAGGCGAGCCGCGCTCTGCTCGAAAGTCGCCACCTGTTCAGCCTGCGCGAGACGGTATTCGGAGAGGATCAAGCGGTCGACGAATCCGGGCTTTGCGGTCGCGAGGCCGGGCGTTTGTAGTACTTCGAGAGCTCCGGGACTGACGTCGACGCCGGGGCTCGAAACGAAATTCGTCAGAGCGTCGAGCGTGTCAGCTTTCGCTGCGCCGTAATGGTGCTGAAAGGCGAAGTAGGTTTCGGCAAGCACGAGATTCGAGACCAGGATTCGATTGCCGGTCCGCAAGTTGCGGAGTACGAATTCGAGGGCGACCATGGCGAGGTGCTGAGGTTCCCCTGCCAGGATTCGTACGACGACCGACGTGTCGATTCCGATCTGCATGGTCAGCGCTCGCTCGCCAGCCCGCCGCGGAACTGCCTCGATCGTGCTTGTCGAGTGGGCCGGGACCTCCCCTACCAGTTTGAGACATCGGTGCCGAGTTCGGCGCCTTTTGCGGTAGGGCTAGAATCGGCCCGGTCGGGAACAACTCGGAGATTAGGCGTGAAGTACTGTCCGCTGTGCGGCAAAGAGTTCGAAGACGGTGAGCGGTGCCCGGGCGACGGCACGGTGCTGGTGCAGGCACAGCAGGACTCGGATCCGCTGATCGGCACCGTCCTCAAAGACACCTATCGGCTCGAGGAGCAGATCGGCGCCGGTGGCATGGGGGCGGTCTTCCGGGCCGAGCAGATGCCCCTCGGCCGCAATGTGGCGGTCAAGGTGCTGCTGCCCTCGGTGCAGGCGATGCCGTCGATGATTTCGCGCTTCTTCCAGGAGGCGCGGGTGCTGAGCCAGCTCAACCACCCCAACGTGGTCAGCATCATCGATTTCGGCAACACCGACACCGGCATGATCTTCATGGTCATGGAGTTCTTGACCGGCCAGCCCTTGAGCACCCTGGTGCCGAAGCAGCAGGGCCTGCCCCTCGGCGACGCGGTGCGCTGGATGCGCCAGGCCTGTGCCGGGGTCGGGGCGGCGCACGAGAACGGTTTGGTGCACCGCGACCTCAAGCCCGACAACCTCTTCGTCTCCTCGCGGACCGGCGCTCCCGAAACCCTCAAGGTGCTCGACTTCGGGATTGCGCGCACCCTCGAGGAGAGCGATGCCACGCGCTTGACCCAGGTCGGTCTGCTGATGGGGACCCCCGGTTTCATCGCTCCGGAACAGATCGAATCGCCGGCCGACGCCGGCCCGCGTTCGGATATCTACGCTCTCGGCGCCATTCTGTTTTTCATGGTCACCGGGTACCGGCCTTACTCCGGGCAGACGCCTCACTCGGTGTTGGTACAGCAGATGCAGAAGCCGCCGCAGCTCGACCTCGGATTGCTGTCGCGGCACCCCGCGTTGGCCGAGGTGATCGCCCGGTCGATGGCGATCCGGCCGGAAGACCGTTTCGCTTCAACGCGGGAGCTGGTGGCGGCTCTCGATGAGGCGGTCGGTGACGGTCCCAGCCATCCGAGCTCGAGTGTTGGCTCCGAGATTCCCCCAACAGTTCTGATGCAGAAGGGCGGTGGCGTGACCGAGTCTTCTGGCAAGGGCTGGGCTGGTCGCCTGGCGGTGCCCTTGCTGGTTTTGGCTTTGGTGCTAGTGGGCGGACTCTTCTGGTGGTCCAGCTCCCGTGGCCCGGCCAGCGACGAGGCGGCGACGGCTGGTGAGGTGGCGACGCGCGGAGTCCGAGAGGGCAAGATCGCGATCGGCATGAGCGCAGCCTTTTCGGGTCCGGCGAAGGAGCTCGGCCGGGGCATGCAAACCGGCATCGAGACCTCGTTTCGGGAGATCAACGCCAACGGTGGCATTCACGGCCGCGAGCTCGAGCTGATCGCCCTCGACGACGCCTACGAGCCGGATCGGGCGGTGAGCAACATGGTCGATCTGCTGCTCGAGCGACAGGTTTTCGCCGTCGTCGGCAATGTCGGCACACCCACCGCCGCGGTGGCGGTGCCGCTGGCTCTTGAGCAGGGAGTGCCGTTCTTTGGTGCCTTTTCCGGCGCCGATCTCTTGCGGCGCCAGCCCCCCGATCGCTATGTCTTCAACTACCGCGCCAGCTATGCCGAAGAGACCGCCGCACTGGTTTCCTATTTCCTCGATCGGCGCGGCTTGGAGCCCTCGCAGATCGCCGTCTTCGCTCAGGACGACGGCTATGGCGACGCCGGCTATGAAGGCGTGCGTGCCGCCCTCGCCGAGCGCGGCTACGAGGGACCGACCCTGCGCGTCGGCTACCGGCGCAACACTCGCGATGTGGATTCGGCGGTGGCCGGCATCGAGCGCCACGACGGCGAGATCGCCGGCATCGTCATGGCGGCGACCTACCGGCCGGCGGCGGAGTTCATCCGGCGCCTCGTCGATCTCGGCCTCGAGCCGGCCTTCGCCAACCTCTCCTTCGTCGGCAGTCGGGCCCTGGCGGAAGAGCTCGCCGGGTTCGGGGGTCGCTATGCCGAAGGGGTCATCGTCAGCCAGGTGGTGCCCCATCCGGAGTCCCTCGCCCCGGGCGTGGTTCGCTACCGCGAGCTCTTGGGGCGTCACTTCCCGGCGGAGCAGCCCGGCTTCGTTTCCCTCGAGGGCTACCTGGCGGCGGAGGTCTTCGCCGAAGCCCTGCGGCGCAGCGACGAGTCCCTCTCGATGGAGTCGTTCTTGAGCGCCATCGAGTCCCTCCAGCTCGATCCCGGGATCGGAACCGAGCTGGCCTTCGGGCCCGAGCGCCATCAGGCCTCTTCGAAGGTTTGGGGAACCGTCCTCGACGCTTCCGGTCGCTACTCCGAGCTCAAGCTCTAGCGATCACCGGCGTCAGCCCTACTTCTTCTTTCCCTTGCCCCGGCAGATGGGTTCGACGTCCCCCGGGACCACCAGCATCAGCGAGCCGACCGCCGACTCGGTGCCACCGGGGCCGTTGGTGACCCGCACCAGCGCGGTGACGTCGACCTTGGCGATCTTCGGGGCGACGGGCAGGTTGGTACCGACGTTGATCTGGGTTCGGTCCTTCTTCTCCGGCGTTGCGGTGAGGTTGACCGGAGCGCCGATCTTCAGGCTCTGAATGACCGCCGTGGCTCCTTTGAACCGCTGCCACCTGCGGCCGACCTTTTGTTGCAGCTCGACGATGGCGCGGTACTTGTACTCGCAGCGCTTGGGCTCCGCGGGGTCGCAGTCGGACTGACTGATGACGGTGATTTCGATACGAAACCGGGCTGGCCTCAGGGCGCCCTTGTTGAGCTTCTGAGGCCGCTTCTTCGGTGGGAGGGCAGCATCTCCGTAGACCAGCAGGCGACCCCTCTGACTGCGCTCACACCGCGGCCGCTCGACGGTCTTGATCTTCGGCTTGCCGCCACCTTTCGGCTTGTCGCCACCCTTGGGTTTGTCGTCCTTTTTTCCTGCCATCTCCGTCTCCTTCCCGAATGCTCTGTGGATCGTGACTCGGGGGGACTACGGAGTCCTCGCGCGAAAGGATGAGCTCGCCCTCAGCGACCGACTTTGCCCTGTTCCAAGGCGTCGAAGCGCATCACCTTGAGCTCACCCCGGCTTCCGTTCTCGCCGCCATTGAGCACCGGCGAGCGGTGGAGCTCGTTGACGGTGACGTAGATCTGATGATCGGGGCCGTAGGCGAAGCCGTCTGGCCAGGCGAGATCTTGGCGCTGAAAGAGCTGCCGGTACTCGCCGTCGCTGCCGACCACGCCGATGGCGTTCTCGGTGATGGCGGTGATGTAGACGTTGCCGCCGCCGTCGACCGTGATGCCGTCCGAGATCGGCTTGTCGCCGTAGCGCTCGACGCGTTCTGCGAGCTGCTTCGAGGTCAGCTTGGAATTGCGCAGGTCTGCGCCCCGGACCCGGTAGAGGCTGGTGCCGGTCATGGCCCCGAAGTAGACCCACTGGTTGTCCGGCGACAGGGTGATCGGGTTGATACCGAGGCGCGCCGGCGCTCCACCGAGCTCCATGGTGCGGCCGTCGATCACCATGTCGATGTCCTCGGCGACGGTGTACCGCGAGCCCTCGAGGACCCGCCGCGCCTGGCCGGTGTCGAGGTCGACCACGACGAGGGCGGCGGTGTCGGCGCCGGCGGTGTCGGCGATGTAGACGAAACCGTTCTCGGCATCGATGGCGAGGTCATTGAGGAAGGACTCGGGGCGGATCACCGGTGCCGCCAGGTAGACGATGCGGTGCAGCTTCTCGGCGCGAGTGTCCCAGCCGATCAGACGCCCGGCGCGGTTCTCGCCAGAGGTGTCGAGGAGCCAGAGGATGCCTTTCGAATCGACATTGAGACCCAGCACCCCATAGAGGCCGTTGCCACCGTCCTTGGGCGCGAAGGCCCAGGTGGCGTTGGGATAGGGACGGGTCGAGCCGTCCTCGAGTAGCTCCACCACCTTGATCGGCTGGCCGTAGAAGCCGTGCACGCTGAGAAAGATGCGTCCGTCGGGGCCGATGGCGATATTGCCCGGTGGCGTCTCGGCGCCGAGACCGGCGACCAGCTCGAGGTCGCTGGCGGTGGCCGGGGTGAGGCCAACGAGGAGGAGGGCGGCGAGAAAAATCGGCTTCATGTCGGGCTCCTGGAGGCGTCAGATCGTCCGGGCGATGGCACGAGGCGAAGCCTATGGGGCCAGCAAGGGGATTTCAATCGGCGAGGTGAAAGGCGGATTCGCGCCGAGGAGGGGGTGGGGGTGGGGG
>JBCCHV010000007.1 GCA_039028635.1 Acidobacteriota bacterium | reverse complement strand
TCTCGTGTGGACCTGAAACTTCTTCATCAGACGCTCGAAGGCGCGGTCCTTGCCTAGACGCCCACTGCTGCTGAAAGCTGGTTGCTTGAGTGCGGCCGTCTGCTAAGGCAGCAGGCGGCACGCCGATTCAAGACCGTTCGGCGCCCCCTCTCGGCCGCCAGGCTCGGGGTCTCGTGTGGACCTGAAACTTCTTCATCAGACGCTCGAAGGCGCGGTCCTTGCCTAGACGCCCACTGCTAGCTGAGAAATAGTGCGTGAGTGCAGCCGTCTGCTAGTTCAGCAGGCGGCTTCCGAGGGCGAAGCCCGAGGCGGCGCCCGGAAGGGCGCCGAGGTCGGGGGTGAGCCCGCGCGACATGCGCGTGCGGGCGAGGGGGGCGCCTCTAGCCCCCCTGGGACGACAACCGCGAGCGCGAGCTCGGGGCGGTCTGGGGCAGGGCGGTCCTGAGCTTTGGGGTCGGCACGGCGCCGAGCTCGAAGACCATCGGCAAGGACGGGCAGAGCCAGGCGGAGTGGACCGGGGTGCCGTCGAAGGCTTCTTCAAGGGCGACCAAGAGCGAGAGGTCGAGGATCTCGGCCGTGATCGGTCGGGGCTCGATCTGCACCGGCTCGGAGTCGATTCGCCTCAAGCGGTGCCCTACCGGGATGTAGCTGCGCGGACGCTCCATGACATAGGCCACGGTGTCGTCCCAGCCTCCGAGGTCGGTGGCGGTCGGGGCTCCGAAGCGCCCTTCGACTTCGAAGGCCGAGCCGTTGCGCACCGACCAGCGCCAGCGCTCGTCACTGCGCAGGCGCGCCGTGGCCGGGAACCGGAAGCGCGCTCCCATGGAGCGCTGGCGGGCCAGCATGGCCGTCGCCGGCGCCACCCAGGCGGGAACCAGCAGGGAAGCGACGTAAAAGGCCGGATCCCCCTGCGCGTCGAACACGCTGAAGCGCAGGTGGAGCTGCGGATAGGAGAGGCGGAAGAAGGGCAAGGAGAACTGCAGGCCCATCTGCCGCGACAGCAGCACCGAGGCGAGCACCCGATCGTCCTTGCCCTCCCGGTGTCGCTGATAGCGCAGCGGAGCGGGAAGCTCCGGGAGCTTGTCGCAGGGCAGAGCCCAGTTGACGAAGAGGGCATCCCGGAGCAGCGTTTGCAGCTTCATAGACTTGGTCAGTCTACCGCCCCCAGGGCCCCCGGATCGGAGGAAATCGTGATCCCGGTGCCCTCCCCCGTTCCAGGATCAGCCCTTGGCCGCGCCGTCCTCTTCCTGAAGGTCCGCTTCGATGTCGATCTGGATCTTGACCTCGTCCCCGAGAATCGCTCCACCCTGGTCGAGCAGGCGGTTCCAGGAAACCCCGTACTCTTTGCGGTCGATGACGAACTGGGTGCTGAAGCCGGCCTTCTTGCCCATCACGCCGAGCACCTCGACGGGCACCGTGATCGACTTGGTGACGCCGCGCATGGTGAAGTCGCCGGTGACCTCGAGGCTGGTACCGGAGCCGGAGACCTTGGTGCTCTTGAAAGTAACCGTCGGATGCTCCTCGACGGCGAAGAAATCACCGGAACGCAGGTGGCCGTCGCGCTGATCGTTGGCGGTGTCGACGCTGGTCGCCTGGACGGTCAGCTCGACGGACGACTTGGAGAGATCGTCGGCGTTGTAGACGATGGTGCCAGTGAAGTCGGTGAAGCGCCCGGGAACCGGCGTCACCAGATGGCGCACCGAGAAGCCGACGTTGCTGTGGGAGGTATCGATCGACCAGTGGGCGGCACTGGCCGCCAGCGGCGAGACCAGCAGGATGGCGGCGGCCACAACGAGGGAACGAAGTTTCATGGCAAGTCTCCTTGGACGGCGGAGCGGCCGCCGCTCGACAGCGGCGCACCACCCGCGGTGGAATTCCAGGACGTGGGACAGCAGGCTCGGCCGCTAGCAACAACACAACGGCCACCGGTATTTCGGTCGGGTTCGTTTCAGGGGGGCTAAAAGCGCCCCCCTCAAGCGCACGCACATGTCGTGCGCTTTCACCCCCTTCCTCGGCGCCTCCGGCGCCGCCTCGGGCTTCGCCCTCGGAGCCCGTGTGCTGGCTAGCACACGGCGGGTTGCTCGCGCCATTCTTCAGGCTTGAGGCGCGACCTCGGCGGCCTTGCGTCCACCGGGCCCCTAGCGGGCCTGGCTGCAGTTGTCGATGATCTTTCAGCAACCTTCTACGAAAGAAGTGGGTCGGGGCGCTCCGGGTCGATCTCGAACTCGGCCAGGGCCCGTGCCACCAGGCTGTTGTCGACCTCGCCCCGCTGGGCCAGGCAGGACAGCGTTCCGACCACCACGTGAGCGGCATCGACCTCGAAGAAGCGGCGCAGGGATTCGCGGGTGTCGCTGCGGCCGAAGCCGTCGGTGCCGAGCGGGAAGAGACCGTTGGGAACCCAGCGAGCGATCTGATCCGGCACCAGCTTCATGTAGTCGGAAACCGCGATCACCGGTCCCGGCGCATCGCTCAGCAGCGCAGTGACGTAGGGCACCCGGGCCTTCTCCGCCGGGTGCAGCATGTTCCAACGCTCCACCTCGAGGGCCTCGCGCCGCAGCTCCTTGTAGCTGGTGGCACTCCACACGTCGACCGCCACGCCATAGCGCGAAGCGAGAATCTCCTGCGCCTCGAGGGCGGTATTGAGCAGCGGACCGCTACCGAAAATCTGCGCCGCCGGACGCTCCCCTTCTCCCGCCGGTGCCTCGCGGAAGCGATAGAGCCCCTTGAGGATGCCCTCTTCGGCCCCCTCCGGCATGGTCGGCATCTCGTAGTTCTCGTTGCACAGGGTGATGTAGTAGAAGATGTCCTCGCGATCCTCGTACATGCGCTTCAGGCCATCGCGCACGATCGCCGCCACCTCGTAGGCGAAGGCCGGATCGTAGGCCATCACATTGGGGACGGTGGTCGCCAGGATGTGGCTGTGGCCGTCCTCGTGCTGCAGGCCCTCGCCGTTGAGGGTGGTGCGCCCGGAGGTCGCGCCGAGCAGGAAGCCGCGGCCGCGCTGGTCGGCGAAGGCCCAGATCAGATCGCCGATGCGCTGGAACCCGAACATCGAGTAGAAGATGAAGAACGGGATCATGTCGACGCCGTGGCTGGCGTAGCTGGTGCCGGCGGCGGTGAAGGACGCCATCGAGCCGGCCTCGGTGATGCCCTCTTCGAGGATCTGACCGTCGGTGGCCTCTTTGTAGAACAGCAGCATCTTGGCGTCGACCGGCTCGTAGACCTGGCCGACGGACGAGTAGATGCCGAACTGGCGGAACAGCGACTCCATGCCGAAGGTGCGCGCCTCGTCGGGCACGATCGGCACGATGTGGGAACCGATCTGCTTGTCCTTGAGAAGCTTGGTGAGTAGCTGGACGAAGGCCATGGTGGTCGACACCGGACGCTTGATGCCGCCGTAGAAGGTGTCGTAGACGGAAGCCGGCGGCTGCGGCAGGGCCTCCACCAGCACCTGCCGCCGCGGCACCGAGCCGCCGAGGGCGGCGCGCCGCTCGCGCAGGTATTGGACCTCTTCGCTGTCGTCGTCGGGACGATAGAAGGGCGCGCTGGCGAGCTTCGAGTCCGGAATCGGAATATCGAAGCGGTCGCGGAAGTGGCGCAGCTCCTGCTCGTTGAGCTTCTTCTGCTGGTGGGTGACGTTGCGCCCTTCGCCGGCCTCGCCGAGGCCGTAGCCCTTGACCGTCTTGGCCAGGATCACCGTCGGCTGACCGACGTGGTCGACGGCCGCCTTGAAGGCGGCATGGACCTTTTCCGGGTCGTGACCACCGCGGCGCAGCTTGCTGAGCTGCTCATCCGAGAGGTGCTTCACCAGCTCGAGGAGCTGGGGATACTTGCCGAAGAAATCCTGCCGGATGTAGTCCCCGGGCTCGACCACGTACTTCTGGTACTGACCGTCGACCACCTCGTTCATGCGCTTCACCAGCAGGCCGCTGTCGTCGCCTTCGATGAGCGGATCCCAGTCGTCGCCCCAGATCACCTTGAGGACATTCCAGCCGGCACCGCGGAAGATGGTCTCGAGCTCCTGGATGATCTTGCCGTTGCCGCGCACCGGACCGTCGAGGCGCTGCAGGTTGCAGTTGATGACGAAGATCAGGTTGTCGAGCCGTTGCCGAGCCGCCAGGGTGATGGCGCCGAGGGACTCCGGCTCATCGGTCTCACCGTCGCCCATGAAGCACCACACGTGGCGGCCGCTGGTGTCGGCGATGCCGCGGTCCCGCAGGTAGCGGTCGAAGCGCGCCTGGTAGATGGCGCTGATCGGCCCCAGTCCCATGGAGACCGTCGGGTACTCCCAGAAATCGGGCATCAGCCAGGGATGGGGGTAAGAGGCCAGGCCCCCCCCCGGCTCCAGCTCACGCCGGAAGTTGTTGAGCTGCTCGACCCCGATGCGCCCCTCGAGAAAAGCCTGCGCATAGATACCCGGAGAGCCGTGGCCCTGGAAGTAGATGGTGTCGCCCGCGAAGCCGCTCTCGCCGCGCCCCTTGAAGAAGTGGTTCATGCCCACCTGGTAGAGGGTCGCCGACGAAGCGAAGGTCGAGATGTGACCTCCCAAGCCGTCGTGCTTCTTGTTGGCCCGCACCACCATCGCCATGGCGTTCCAGCGGATCAGGCTCTTGATCCGTCGCTCGAGCTTGCGATCGCCGGGATAGGCCGGCTGCTCCGCCCGCGGGATCGAGTTGACATAGGGCGTGCTGGCGACGAACGGCAGGTCGATACCGTGGCCGTAGGTCGCCTCGACCAGCTTCTTGAGGAGAAACTGAGCCCGCGACTCCCCTTTGCGCGCCACGACGTCGGCGAGGGCATCGAGCCACTCGCGGGTTTCCTGGGCCTCGGTATCTTCCTCACCGGAGTACCAGGTCACGGGCAACGGGATTTCAAAGGCCATGGGAGGTTCCTCGTCAGAAGTTAGCGGGCGACCGAGAGGTCGCGGAGCGACGTCTCCAGCGCAGGGACACCATACTTACCCGAACCCAGGGTGGTTCGCAACCGGCGCTTCCGCTATCAGCGAAACCCGTCACCGGATAGACTCGCCAGCGGCCCGGAGTCGTCCCCACAAGCCTCGCCAGCCCGCTCCGTCGCGACTTCGACCACGCCTACCGCCTGTCTCAGAACCGTTGGAGAGTTCGACTTGCCTCGCCGAGCGATCTTCTGGAGCTACGACCCCGAGAGACCTTCCTTTCGGATTCGCCTCGCCCCGGTCATCGCCGAGCTCGCGGCGCGCGGCTGGGACTGCCGCATCGAGCGCTTCCCTCGCGGTCGTCACCTCCGCCGCATCGCCGAGCGCCGCCGGGACCTCGAATCGGCCGAGCTGTTGGTCATCGCCAAGCTCAACCTGGCGCCGGGAGAGCGCCAGCTCCTGCGCCGCTGGGCCCCCGCCGTCGCCTTCGACTTCGACGACGCCATCTACCTGCGCAAACCGCGCCGCCTCGGCCAATTGCCCGGCCGTTCCCTGCTGCGGCGATTCAAGTTCGCCGAGAGCTGCCGCAGCGCCGATCTGGTGCTGGCCGGCAATCGCGAGCTGGCGCGCCATGCCTCTCCGTTCAGCCGGCGCCTCGAGATTGCTCCGACGCCGATCACGATGGAGCGCTACCCCCAAGGCCCGGCGGAGCGCCGGCCCCAAACCCTGGTGTGGATCGGCCTGGGCGAGAACCTCCTCTATCTCGACCTCCTGCGGCCGGCTCTGGCTCGGGCGGCGCGGGAGTTCCCGGAGATGGTGCTGCGAGTGGTGTCGTCGGACGCCCCGCGCTGGGACGAGGTGCCGATCGAACGGGTGCCGTGGAGCGCCGACGGTGAGGCCATGGCCCTCGCCACCGCCGGCATCGGGCTGATGCCGCTGAGCGACGATGCCTGGACCCGTGGCAAGTGCGCCTTCAAGCTACTCCAGTACATGGCCGCCGGCCTGCCCTGCCTGGCGTCACCGGTCGGCACCAACTTCGAGGTGGTGGTGCCGGACAAGACCGGCTACCTGTGCCGCGACGACGATCAGTGGTTTTTCGGCCTGCATCGCCTGCTCAGCGAGCCGGACTACGCCGCCGCCCTCGGCTGGACCGGGCGCCGGCGCGCCGAGGCCCACTACGCCACCGCTCGCATCGCGCCGCGCGTCGCCGACCGGCTCGAAGAGATCGCCACCGAAGGCGCTAGGCGGTGAGGGCGACCCCCTCGCGATCGGCGCAGGCCGCGACCTCGCGCTCGAAGCGCTGCTTCAGGATTTGGCGCTCGGCACTGCCGACAAAGGCGTGATCGAAGGCGGCTCGGGCCAGCTCCACCAGCACCCCGGCGTCGTAGCCGAAAGCCTGCGCCAGGCGCCAGTACTCGTCCGACAGGGTGGTGTCGAAGAGCGGTGGGTCGTCGGAATTGACGCTCACCGCGACGCCGGCCCGACGCAAGGCGTCAAAGGAATGGTGCGCCATCTCGGGAAAAACGCCGAGACACAGGTTCGAGGACGGACAGACCTCGACGGGCACTCCGCGCCGCGCCAGCTCGGCGACCAGTGAAGCATCCTCGATGGCGCGAACGCCGTGGCCGATGCGCTCGGCACCGCAGTCTTCGAGGGCGGACCACACCGACTCCGGACCGGCATGCTCGCCGGCGTGGGCCACTCGGTGCAGGCCGGCGGCCCGAGCGGCGGCGAAGTGCTCGAGGAAAGGGTCGTTGGTGAAGCCCTTCTCCATACCCGCCAGGCCCAGCGCCACCACCCCGCGGCCACGACCGGCGAGAGCCCACTCGATGGTGGTGTCGGCGCGCTCGACGGGATTGTTGCGCACGATGTCCGGAATCCAACGCACCTCAATGTCGTGACGCCGCTTCGCCTCGGCGGCCGCGGTCTCGAGAGCCTGCATCACCGCCTCACCCTCGAGGCCGTTGGCGACGTGGGTCGAGATCGTGAAGTGGACCTCCGAGTAGACGACATTCTGGCGCGCCTGCTCGGCGAGAAAGTCCGTCGCCAGGCGGTGAATGTCCTCGGCATCCTTGAGGCACGCCGAGAGGGTGAGATAGATCTCGACGAAGTGCTCGAAGTCGCGGAACCGGAACCAGCGGCGCAGGCCGGTGAGATCGTTTGCCGGCAGGTCGACGCGGTGGCGACGCGCCAGCGCCCAGAGGGTGTCGGGGGCCATCGAGCCCTCGAGGTGGACATGGAGCTCCACCTTGGGGATCGCCTGCAGGAAGCCGCGCAGGCTCAAATGCGCAGCCTCTCGCTCAAGCGCTCGAGGACGATCGGCGGCGCCAAACCGTTGAGGTGCCCGCCCAGCGATGCCACCTCCTTGAGCAAGCGGCTCGACAGGTAGGTGTACTCGTCCCGCGGCGTCATGAAGAGGGTCTCGACGTCGGCGTTGAGGCGACGGTTCATCAATGCCATCTGAAACTCCGCTTCGAAGTCCGACACCGCCCGCAGGCCGCGCACCACGGCCCGCGCTCCCACCTGGGCGGTGAAGTCGACCAGCAGGCCCGAGAAGGTCTCCACCCGGCACGACGGATAGGGCGCCAGCACCGACCGGATCATGTCGACCCGCTCTTCGACCGAGAACAACGGTCGCTTGGCTTCGTTGAAGAGCACCGCCACCACCACCTCGTCGAACAGCGGAAGGCAGCGCTGAATCAGGTCGAGATGGCCGTTGTGGATCGGATCGAAGGAGCCCGGATAGACGGCAATGCGGGGGTTCAAGTCACCCCCCACAAGGTCCCTGCGCCTGCCTTCCCCTGCCGTTCTGCCATCGCCATCGCCCTCCGCCTGCCGGTCCCTGCAGCCGCAGCTCTCGGCAGCCTCCCGTGATCGTCGGTATGCGCGTTGCTGGCGGGATCCTAACAGGGGTCCGGAAAAGGCGGCGGACGCCGGCGGCACTCCTTCTCAGGGCTTCGAGAGATCGAAGGTGCGCACGTTGAAGGCACCGTCCATCGCCCGCAGCACCACCCAGCGGGCCCCTTCCGGCACCGTTGCCGTGGCCCGTTCGCGGCGACCATCGAGCAGACCATCGGCGGGTTTCAGGGCGGTCCAGGGACCGCCGTCGACGCTCACCTCGAGGGTGCGCAGGGGGCTCCAGCGATCGGCCACCTCGACCGTCACCCGGTCGCCCTGCCAGCGGCTCTCGGCGAGCTCCGGAACGGTGTGGTCGAAGGTGACGGGCCCGGAGATCCGCTCGCCGGTCAAGGCGGCGGACGGTTCGTTGTCCTGGCCGTCGCTGGCGGCGAGGCGAAAGCGATAGACGCCATCGGGCAGCGCCGCGGCGTCGAAGCTGTAGGCGGTGGACTCGAGGTCATCGGCGATCGACAGCCAGGCGTCGCCGCTCTCGGGCCGCATGGCGAGGGAGTAGCGCAGGCGATCGCCATTGCCGTCCTCGCCCTTCCAGCGCAGCGAGCGATAGCCCTTCTTCCACAGCGTCTTGAAGCGCGCTTCCTTGGGCATCGGCGGCCCCAGGGTGGTGAACATGCCGTCGCGATTCGGACTGGTCGGCTCGAAGGTCTGGTTGGCGGGGTTGAAGTTGTTCGGCACCAGCACCTCACCGGGATCGAGCACGTCGAAGGAGGCGATGCGCGGCGCGACGTTGACCTGGCGATAGCTCAGCTCGACCGCCGATAGGCGGGGCGACGCCGTCGCGGAGCCCTCAAGCCGCACCCGCCACTGCACATAGCGGCCCGCCGACAGGACCTCGCCGAGGGCGAGCTCGCGGCCGCCCGCGAGATCTTCACTCCACTCCGACCAGGTGCCATCGGGTACCGCGCTCAGGCCGCTGCGCACGGCGAAGCGGAGCGAAGCTCCGGCCGGCACCTCGGCGAACCAGCGCAGGCTGCCGAAGTGGGCGAGCTGGCCGGCGTCGAGGGGATTGCTTTCGTAGATCCCCTGCCGGGTCCCGGCGGTGCCGGGACGATAGAGCGCCGCCGCATTGCTGGTCGCCAGCACGGTGCCGGGCAGCAGGGCGACGATCTGCTGATCATCCACCGTCGCTTCGAGCACTCGGTCCTCGCCGTCGAAGCTGTAGACCTTGCCACCGAGGCCGGTCGCGGCCCACAGCCGCTGCCCTTGCCAGGCGAGGTCGAAGATGGTCTCTTCGTCGGTTTCCCAGAGGGTCTCGGCGGTGCCGCCCGGGTGCAACCTCAGGAGGTGAGACCGCGGCCCGCGGTGCCCGCTCCGCCGGCTGCCGGCGGAGCCACCGCTGACCACCGTCACCTGACCTTCCCCGCCCTCTTTCTTCTTGGCCTCGTCATCGTCGCTCTTGCCGTTGGAAGCCGAGAGGTCGACCAGGCTCGATTCGGAGGCCAGGGCCGCGACATAGATCGAGCCGTCGGGACCTACCTCGAGGTCGACGATCTCCGGCTCGAGGGCATCGTAGAGCGTCCGCACCTGCCAGCCCTCGGCGGTCGCCGACAGGCGCTGCACCCAGCCCTCGCCGGCGGTCCCGAGGAGGAGATCGTCGCCAATCGAGTGCAGCCGGCGCAGATGACCGGAGCCGAGGGCGTAGATCGCCTCGCCCTGCCCAGCCGCCTGCACCGCGAACAGCTTGCCTTGGGTGCCGGTTGCGACGAAGAGATCGGAGCCTTGGCGCAGCAGGCTCCAGATGTAGGTCTCGCCCGGTTCGAAGTAGGTCTCGAGCTTGCCACCGGCTTGCCAGCGGTAGACCTTGCCGCGCGGCGAGCTGCCGGCGAAGACGGTGCCGTCGGGATCCACCCAGAGGGCGAAGACCTCCGGTTCCGGCGTCGCGAAGAGCTCGCGAACCTCGCCGTCGCGACTCACCAGCAGAACTTTGCCGGAGTTGCCCGTCCCCAAGACCCAACCCTCGGGATGGGGTGCAGCGCTGAAGACGAAGGGCTCGTCGACGGCGACCAGCCGCTCGAGCTTCTCTCCCAGGGAGAGGCGACCGAGAGCATCGATGGCGACCCCGTCGAGCTCGCCGGCCAGGAACGAGGCTCGGGTATCGGTGCGAAAGATCTTCACTTCGGCCGCCCCGAGGGACGAGGCGAGCAGGATCGTGGAGGCGACGAAGAGGGAGATTCGTTTCACGGCCGGGAATCCTCTGCGGATGACGGAGAGCTGAGTGCCACCGAGCGCGGCGGCCGAACTTCGAGATCGATGCGAGCGACGCCCGCGAGGGGCTCCGTTCCAGGGTGTATCCACTCCTCCACCACCGCCAGACGAGTGCCCTTGGCGCGGGTCGGAGACTCCGCTCCCCACAGCGCGCGAATGGAGCCCGGAAGATCCGGCAACGACTCACCACCGACCGCCAGGCCGGGAGCGGCGGTGACCGCCAGCACGGCGAGATCCTTGCGCGAGTGGAAGGAGCGCAACCGCCGCAGGACTTGAGCGAAGGTCTCCGGCTCCGCCTGCTCGATGGTGAACCGCGCCACATCGATGCTCGGACCGTCGCCGACGAACAGGTAGAGCTTGCCAGGACCGACCTCCTCGGGCACCGTCACCTCGAGGGTCCGGCGCCGGCCCTCGCCGCGGTAGGGAACCCACTCACCGTGAATGCGCACCGTTTCCCCGGGCTCCACCACCGTGCGATCGGCCCAGGCTCGCAGCAGCGTCTCGGTGCGCGGCTTCTGCGACTGCGCGACCTCGATCTCGACCTCCTCGAGGTCTACTTCGGTGAACTCGTTCTGCAGCAGGAAGCCGGCATAGGCGAGCAGCAAGGTCGAGACATCGGCCACCGCCGACGGGCCATCGAAGCTCTGGCGCAGCAGCAGATCTTCCTGCCCGGCGATGCGGAAGCGCGCCTCGACATCGAGCCCCTGAAGGCCGTTCTGGTAGCTCGAGGACTCGAGCCCGCCGATCACCGACAGGGAGATCAGGGCCGGGGTCAGGGCCGGAATCGGCGCCAGCCGCACCCGGTACTCCTCGACCCGGTCCGAGACCAGGCGCAGGCGCAGAGGGAGCATCGTCGGCTCGCGGCCGATCTGGCCGCGTATTCCGGCCTGCCGATCCTGGCCGAAGGCCCCGAGGACCGGCCCGACATTCGAGACCTTGAAGGAGCTGTTGAGGTTCGACAGCACCATCAAGACTTCGGCCGCCGCCATCGGCATCTCCACTGGCCCGGACCCCAGGAACGCGTGACCGAAGGCCAGCACCTGGTCGTCCACGACATCGGTGACGGTGCCGGTGGCGGCGAGGCTGAGGTCGCCATCGATGAGCAACGCCGCCACCGCCCCACCGGCGACGATCGCTTGATCGACCAGCTCGCCGTCGGCGGCACTGCCGGCCCCACTAGCGGCCGCCGACCGGCCGCTGACGGACACCGAGCCCAGAGCGCGCTTCAGGATGCCGCTACCGGCCTCTCCGAAGCCCGCCGCCGACCACTGCAGCAACGGCGTGGCCTCGGAGTCGAAGACTCCGCGGAAGGCGCGGCCGAGCTCGTCCTCTAGGAGGGAGTCGGAGAACTCCCCCCGCACCAGCTGAGGCCAGGACACTGGCGCCGCCGCGAGTGAGCGAGCCAG
This sequence comes from Acidobacteriota bacterium, assembly GCA_039028635.1. Taxonomy (NCBI): domain Bacteria; kingdom Pseudomonadati; phylum Acidobacteriota; species Acidobacteriota bacterium. The sequence goes on along the minus strand of JBCCHV010000007.1, from coordinate 127,341 downwards.
CGGCTGCTCGCCGGGCGAAGAGCGCGGAATCGCCCGCATCAGATCGATCGGCGTGATGCCGGCGATCGCGCCGCGGGTGAAGGGCCAGGAGAAGGCCACCGCCCCGGCCAGGCGACCATCGAAATAAACCGGGCTGCCACTCATGCCGGCGGCAACCCCGCTCTCCTCGAGGCCGTGCCCCGAAAGGCGCGCCAGGATGTAGCTCACCCCCGGACTGACGTTGCGCATGACGCCGATGACCTCGGCCTCGAAGCGCTCTGGCTCATCGCCGGCGAACACCGACAGGCCATATCCCTGCTGCCCGCGCTCGATCTCGTCGATGCCAATGGTCGATACGGTCGGCGACGCGGTCACCACCAGCGGCAGGGCAGCAACGCAGATCGCGAGCAGGAAACGGGACAACGATGGAGGCGGCCAGGCAGGTAATCTCATCTCTTCACACCACTCCCAACCATATACGTCGATCCGTCGCCGTTGGACCACTCTTCCCCCAACTCCGCCGGCAGCTCCAGGTTGCCGGCTCGCAAGACCCTCGGCGGCGAGGCCATCGCATCGAGCAGTGTCGACGGCGCTCCCCCGGGAAGCACACCGCCGTCGATGATCCAGCCAGCGTGACCGGCGAGCAGCTCGGCCAGGCGACGGGGATCCCGGATCGGCGCCTCGCCACTGCGATTGGCGCTGGTGGCGGTCAACGGCCCGAGCTCGGCACAGAGGTCGCGCAAGGCGCGATGACGCGGGATCCGGATCGCCAGGGTGGGCTGCCCGACGGCGGCGGCCAGCGGGCGAACTAGCGGCAGGACCACCGTCAGCGGCGCCGGCCAGAGATCGTCCAGGGTCTGGCGCAACGGGTCCTGCAGGCGCACTCCGAGGGCATCGATCTGATCCAAGCTGGCGGCGACCACCAACAGCGCCTTGTCCGCCGGCCGGCGCTTGATATGAAAGACCGCTTCGACACCCGCAGGGTTCCCGGGATCCGCCGCCAGGCCGTAGCTCGACTCGGTCGGAATCGCCAGCACTCCGCCCGCGTCCAAGTGACGACGCAGACCCGCGGGCCCGCGCCCAGGGTGCCAGATCTCCAAGCTAGCCTTCTCCCACCCGGTGGTCGGCAGTGCCCTGAGCGATCAGCTCGCGGGCGTGGGAGAGGGTGAGATCGGTGGTCGCCTCGCCACCCAACATGCGCGCCAGCTCACCGACCCGTTGATCCGCCCCCAGCGGCTCGACCCGGGTCTTGGTGCGGGCCGCCTCGACCGTTTTCCAGATTCGGAAGTGATGATGGCCGAAGCTCGCCACCTGGGGCAGATGGGTGACCACCAGAACCTGCGAGGAAGTGCCGAGACGCCGCAGCTTGCGCCCCAAGCCCGCCGCCTGGGCTCCGCCGATGCCGGTGTCGACCTCGTCGAAGACCAGCGTCGGCCCGGCATCGTCGCGCGCCGCGAGCTGCAGCGCGAGATAAATGCGCGACAGCTCGCCGCCGGAAGCGATCGCCGCCAGGGGGCGAGCTTCCTCGCCCGGATTGGGAGCGAACTGAAAGACCACCTGGTCGAAGCCGGCAGGGCCGAACTCGACTCTCTCGGCGCCCACTTCGAGGGGGCTAGCGGCCAACGGTCGAGCCTCGAGGTCGATGCCCAACCGCGCCTTCTCGAGGCCCAACCCGACCAGCTCCTGCTCGATGCCGGCGACCAGGTTCTGGCGCCACTCGCGACGCCCGGCCGACAGCTCGTCGGCGACCCGGCGATAGGTTTCGAGGGCCTCGGCGGCCCGCGCCTCGAGGCCGGCGCGTTCTTCTTCCGCCGCTTGCAGGGCGGTGATCTCGCCTCGCATCGTCTCGCCGAGGGCGAGGAGCTCGGCACAGGTCTCCACCCGATGCTTGCGCAACAAACGCTCGATGGAGGCAAGCCGCTCCTCGACGAAATCGAGCCGCGCCGGATCCGCTTCCAGAGCTTCCAGACGTCGGCGCTGGGCATCGGCCGCTTCTTCCAGCCGCACCCGCGCTTCCGCCAGCTCGCGCCCCCACTCGTCGGCGGTCGGCTCCCAGCTCGCCACCCCGGCGAGCAACGACTCGCTGCGCGCCACCCGGTCGACGGCCGCCCCCTCGCCCTCGAAGAGCAGCTCATAGGACTCGGCGAGGGCCTGCTGGATGGCCTCGGCGTGACGCAACACTTCGCGCTCCTGGCGCAACGCCACCGCTTCGCCGGCCTGCAGCCGAGCGGCCTCGATCTCGGCGGCTTGGAAGGACAGCAGGTCGAGGCGCTCTTGCCGCGCCGCCTCGTCCCCGGAGAGCTTCTCGAGGCCGCCGGTCAGGCGGTGCCAGGCGAAATAGGCCTCGCCGACCCGCTGGCGTAAGCGCTCCGCCGCCTCACCGCCGCTGCGATCGAGCCATTCGCGCTGCAGCTCGGGATCGACCAACCCGAGTTCGTCGCGCTGACCATGAATGCGCAGCAGGTGGGGCGCCAGCTCGCCGAGCACCTTGAGGGTCGCGGGGTGATCGTTGACGAAGATGCGGTTGCGGCCGCTACGGCTGATCTCGCGACGGACCAGCAGCTCATCGCCATCGGCGTCGAGGCCGGCCGCCTCCAGGATGCCCCGCCAGTCGTCGCCGCCGGGGGCAAAGACGCCGGCCACCGACAAGGTCTCGGCACCGGTGCGGATGAGGTCGCTGACGGCGCGAGCCCCGGCGAGCAGGCCGAGGGAATCGACCACGATGGACTTGCCGGCGCCGGTCTCACCGGTGAGCACATGCAGCCCGGTGGTGAGCTCGAGGGAAGCTTCGGCGACGACCGCCAGGTTGCGGATGTGAAGCTCGCGCAGCATCTCCGGCCGGCGGGCTAGGAAGGAATGCCCGGGCCGTCCGTGTCCGCCGAGGCGGCGGCCAAGGTGACCCGATTGCGCCCCGCTCGCTTGGAGAGGAAGAGCGCCTGATCGGCCGCTTCGTAGAGGTCTTCGCGCTGCACCATGCCGGTTTCGAACTGGGCGACGCCGAAGGAGCAGGTCACCGAAACCGTGAAATCGCAGTAGTGATACTCGAGGCCGGCGATGCGCTCGCGCAGCTTCGAGGCCAGCGCCACCGCCCCCTGCGAGTCCGTCTCCGGCGCCAGGATCACGAACTCGTCGCCTCCGACGCGTGCGAAGACCTGCTCCGGGCGAATCAGCTCGCGCACCAGAGAGGTCACCTGCTTGAGCACGAAGTCGCCACACAGATGCCCGTAGTTGTCGTTGATCAGCTTGAAATCGTCGAGATCGAACATGATCAAGCTGAGAGGCCGATCGTGGCGCACAGCGCGGGCGAACTCGCGCTCTGCTTCTTCCTCGTACTTGCGCTTGTTGAAGATCTCGGTCAGACCATCGCGGGTCATCAGATCGTAGATGGTCTCGTAGTAGGCGTGCTCCGGATCCTGCTCGTGGAGAAACTTGAAATGCACCGCCGCCACCTGGAAACGGTCGCCGCTGTGCAGAACCGTCGGTCCGTTGATCAGCTGACCGTTGACGTAGGTGCCGTTGGTGCTGCCGAGGTCCTCCAGAGCCACCCGCCGGCCACGGTAATGGATGCGGGCGTGCTGGCGCGAGATCGACAAAACCTCCGGCAACGAGATGTCCGAGCTCGGCGCGCGGCCGACTTCGAGGCTGGTCCCGGAGGTCATGCGCAGGCGAGTGCCGAGGCGCTGACCATCGGGATGGGCGATCAGAATGAGGTTGGCCTCGACATCGCTACCGGTGACATCTTCGTCGACCACTCCGTGCTCGGTGGTCTCGTAGGCCTGGGTCAGCCCACTCTCCTGCAGGCTCGAGATGTCGAGGTTGTCCGTGTCGGAGCCAGGTCCCGAAGGATCGGTGTCGTGCTCGCGCTCTCTCGGGTCTCTCATGGCAGGGTCAGCGGGTCTCGGAAGGGCGCCGAATTCAGGCGCAGCTCTACGATTGATCCAGTCGCCGACAAGCTATCACCGGCCTCGGGAACAGGTCAACGAAGGGCGCCCGCCGGCAGTCAGGTCCAGGCGGCGAGGAAACGCTCGAGCAGCGTCTCGGCCTCCGGCGTCGGCGCCACCAGATCGTCGATCTCCTGCCCCGGCCGCAGGTAGCCCTCGCGATAGATCTCGAGCCGAGCCCGCATGTCGGCGCGACTCATCTCGCTGTGAAACTGGGTGCCGTAGGCCGGCCGATCGCCCAGCCGAAAGACCTGGTTGGGACAGCGCTCCGAAGCCGCCAGCTCGAGGGCTCCAGCGGGCAGCTCGGAGACCCGGTCGTGGTGACCGAGGTGGACTTCGAAACGCTCCGGCATGCCGGCGAAGACCGGATCTCGGCGGCCCGCCGCGGTGAGGAAGATGGGCAGCGTGCCAATCTCTTCCCGGGAGGGATCGGTGACCACCTGGCCGCCGGCGAGAACCGCCAGTAGCTGGTGGCCCCAGCAGGAGCCGAGGAAGGGACGACGGTCCTCGATCCAGCGCTCGACGATGGCGCTCAGGGACGCCATGAAAGGCTCCTTCTGGGTGACCGAAAACTCGCCGGCCCCACCCACGAAGAGAACGTCGGCATCGGCGATCTGGTGCCAGTCGAGGGGCTCCCGCACGGCATTGAAGCAGCGCAGCTGCTCCGGCCGGAAGCCACAGCGAGCCAGGAAGCAGCGCTGCTCCTGGGCTTCGGCGGCGGCGTGCTGACGGACCTGGATGAGGGCCGCCCGCAGGGTCGGCTGCAGAGTGGTCACGGTCGAGGAGGAGGAAGGACTGGCGGTCAACCGAGCTCGCGGGCGCGCGCCGCCGCCTCCGAAACGGCCTTGATCAGGGTGACCCGCAGACCGCCCTCCTCGAGCTTGAGGATGCCGTCGACGGTGCAACCGGCCGGGGTGGTGACGGCGTCCTTGAGCAACGCCGGATGACTGCCCGTCTCGAGCACCATCTGGCCGGCCCCGAGACAGGCCTGGGAGGCCAGCTCGATCGCCACCTTGCGCGGCAGCCCGGCCTTGACTCCGCCTTCGGCGAGGGCTTCGATGACGACGTAGAGAAAAGCCGGACCGCTGGCGCTGAGCCCGGTCACGGCATCGAAGTAGCGCTCGTCGAGGACCACCGTCCGGCCGACACGATCGAACAGCGAGCGAGCCAGGGCGACCTGCTCGGCGCTGGCCTGGCGGCCGCCGCAGAGGGCGGTCATACCGGCGCGCACCAGGCTGGCCGTGTTGGGCATGGCACGCACCACGGCAACGCCCGGCCGCAGCCGTCGTTCGATGTCCTCGAGAGTGACTCCGGCGAGAATCGAAACCAGCAACTGCCCCGGCTCGAGCACCTCCGAGAGCTCACTGAGGACCGCCTCGGCACTCTGTGGCTTGACGCACAAAAGCACCACATCGGCAGCCGCCACCGCCTCGGTGTTGTCGAGGGTGGTGGTCACTCGCAAGGCGCCGCCGACCTGATCGAGGGTGCGCTGATGGCGCGCCGTCGCCACCACCGCCTCCGGCGCCAGCAACTGCGACTCGATCAGCGCCCGGGCCAGGGTCTCCCCCATCTTGCCGGCGCCGATGACCGCCAGGCGACGCGGTGCCGAAACGTTCACAGCCCTCGCCTCCGAATCATCGCCATCGTGACGTGACGAGCGATCTCCGGATTCTCGCGCAGACGGCGCAGGGAGTACGCGTACCACTCGCGACCGTAGGGAACATAGACCCGCAAGGGATGGCCTCCTTCCAGCAGGATTCGGCGCAGCTCACCGTCGACCCCGAGGAGCATTTGGAACTCGTAGCGCTCCCGCGGCACCTCCAGCTTGTCGAGCAACGCCACGGCGCCGCAGGCGAGGTACTCGTCATGGGTCGCAATGCCGACGTAGGTGCCTTGGCGCAAGAGCTTCTCGAGGGCGGCGAGGAAGTTGAGGCGGATGGTCTCGTAGCCTTTCCAGGCCACCGACCGGGGCTCGACATAAATGCCCTTGCAGAGCCGGACATTGGAGCCCTTTCCGGCCACCGCGGCGATGTCGTCGAGGGTTCGCCGCATGTAGGCCTGCAGCACCACACCGACGTTGGAATAGCGCTGCCGCAGCTGGTGGTAGATGCGCAGCGTCCCGTCGGTGCAGGTGCGGTCCTCCATGTCGAGGCGGACGAAGTTCTGATGCCCGGCGGCGGCTGCCACCAGGCGTTCAATCTGCTCGCCGCAAAAATCTTCATCGATCTTGAGCCCGAGCATGGTGGGTTTGACGGAAACGTTCGAGTCGACTCCGTTGCTGGCGATGGCCTCGAGAACGCGAATGTACTCGTCGGTGGCGGACTCGGCCTTGGCGCGGTCCGTCACCTCCTCGCCGAGCAGGTCGAGGGTCGCCCGCGCACCATCAGCATTGAGCTCGCGAATGGTGTCGAGGGCGGAATCGAGGGTCTCGCCGGCGACATAGCGTGCCGCCACCCGACCGATCAGGAAACGGGGCACCAGTGGCATCGAGGCCACGATCGCTCGGTCGAGGAAACGCATGGTCGGCGGGGACTAGAAAAGGAAAAACCCTCGGCCCCTTTGCGGGTGCCGAGGGTCGTCTCGCGCTGGCCTCAGGCCGAGGCCTCGGCCATCGCCGGCGGCTCGAGGCGTGGCTCGTCGACCACCCAGCGAACCGACTTCGAGCACGGGCAGGAACCTCCGACGCGCCGCAGCGTCGGCATCTGCCGCGCCGCTTGGCCGCTTTCGATCTCGCCGGAGGAGACCTTGCGGAGGGTCTCGAGGTAGCCCTTGAAGTCCTGGCTGGCGAGGTAGGACTCGGGCAAACAGTCGCCGAGGTGGCGGACGTAGGCATCGAAGTCGTCGAAGCGCCGACCGTCCTGACCGATCATCTCGAAGGCCGGGACGCCGCGACGCCGGAAGAAGCCCTTGTCCGGCATGTGAAGAACATCCTCCGGCTGGATGCCGTGGGAGGAGCTGCCCTTTTCGAGCTGGTCCACCACTCCCAGAGACTGCTTGCGATCGAGGTCTTCGAGGCGTGCTCGCACGTAGCGCAGGTTGATGTCCCGCACCAGCTTCTCGACCTCTTTCCAGTACTTGTCCTGGGCCTCGCCGTTCTTCATCGGCTTGAGACCGAAGCGTACGTTGGTGCCGCCGCCACGCTCGTCACCGAACATCTCGGCACCCCGCGGCAACCACTTGTTGATCGCCTTCTGCAGCATCGCCATGGAGACGTAGATGTCGCCCTTGGCCGCCTGCGTCGCCCAGCGCCGCATCGGCACCACGCCGGCCGCCAGGTGGAAGGCCTCTTCCCGCAGCATCTGCGGCATCGACTCGGCCATCGGCTTGTAGGCGCTGACTTTCTGCATGGCGAGCTGATACTTGCCGACGCGATCGATCAAGGCACAGAAGACGACGTTGTCGACGAAGGAATCGAACTCGATATTGAAGGCCGACAACACGTGCGATCCGGTGGTCATGGAGAGGATCTCCTCGACCATGTCGGCGCTGCTCTCTTGAGACACCGAGGACCAGTCGTCGTCGAGCAGCAGATGGAGCATCTGGTAGCCGTGGCGCAGCTCTTCGGCCATCATGCGAAGCACCCAGAACTGCTCTTCCTCCTCCTGGGCCCGCGCCAGCGTCAGACGATGCTGCTGGATCGAGCCGAACTCGGTGCTCGCCTGAGCTCGGATAGCACCCAGCAGGTGCTTCGCCTGCTCCGGCGCCAGATCTGCTGCCTTCTCGACCTTCGGATTGCCCTCGTTGTCGCCGCACTCGATCTCGTTGCAGATGCCGAGCTCACGGTAGGCGCAGAGCTCGAAGCGCTGATCCTTCGGGAAGTGCTTCTCCCAGTTGTCCATCAAGAAGCCATAGTCGGGAAGATAGGCATCGCGCCAGCGCAGCACGGCATCGTGGTACGTCTTCGGAAGAGTGCAGCTTCTCGTCTTCATATCTTCCTCGCTAGGTCGTCTAGAGCTCGCAACAAATCATACGTCTCGGAACTCCGCTCGGCTCGTCGCCGGAGAAGGTCCCGATCACAAGGACCGCACGTAGGGGCGCAGGGATGCCGGCTCGAAGCCCAGGGCGGAGAAAAAGCCCCCGAGGTCGTCGCGCTCGTCATCGACGAAGGTGCGCACCGCCACTGCTCCACGGGCACGGAAGTGCTCACACATGCGATCCGCCATCGAGCGCCCGACGTCTCGGCCGCGGCAGTCCGGGTCGACGCCCAGCACCTCGATCCAGCCGGTGGCCTCGTCGAGGCCGAACTCACCCGATCGCACTTCGCCGAACATGAATCCCACGACCCGGCCATCGAGCTCGGCGACCAGCGACGCATCCGGGTCTCGGCGCAGGTAATAACCCACCCGACGCTCCCAATAATCCGGCCGATAGAGACCGGAGATGCGCTCGTCGATGTCCCCGATGGCCTCGAGATCGAGCTCGTCCAGAGGCCTGACTCGCAAATTGGATGTCGTCATGGTTCTCGGGCGCGACCCGAAGCTCCTGGGATCAGGAATTCTCCGGCGTCCACCGCTCCTCATTCTAGACCGCCGCCAGGGCCGGCGGCAAATCGTTCATGAAACTTGATTTGAGGGAAAAGCTAGGAGGAAGCTTGAACGCGGTCGAGACGCTCGCCGACCTCGTTCAGGACAGCCACCGTCAGCTCGCGCCGCTTGGCCGCCTGACTCAGCAAGATCAGCGCCGCCAGAGCCTCTTCTTCGACCTGATGGGCACGAAAAACACTCAGCATTTCGCTGCTCAGGCGCATCACCTCGGCGTGGCGTTCCTGCTTGAGCAACAGAGCCGCGAGGTCGAGGGAAGCGAGCGCGGCATCGATCGGCACCGACGCCTCTACGAAGCGCTTGCGCACCTCTTGATAGCAGCCCTCGGCCTGCTCGAACCGTTCAAGGGACTCGGCGATCAGGCCCTCGAGCCACTGGAAACGAACCAGCGACATGCGGTCACCGACTTCCAGGTATAGCGGTCGCGCTTGAGCCAGCAGCTTGAGCGCTTCACGATTCCGGCCCATGCTGTGCAAAGAGTGCAGCAGGTTGTGCCAGCCGGCCAGAACCAGGGTCGGCTCGAGCTGCGCGTCGAGGTGGCTGAGGGCCTCCTGGACGAGCTCGACTTCGGCGTTGAAGTCACCCTGTCGGCTGAGCAGGTAGCCAAGGTTGAGCAAGGCTCGCCCCATCAAGTGCCCCTCGCCGCAGGCGCGATAGAGGGCGATCGCCATGCGCAACGCCGCGATGGCCTCCGGATTCGCCGACCCATAGGCCGAGAGAATTGCCCTCACCTCGAGGTGCTCGGCAACCTCTCGCGGGCCACCGCTTCCCTGCAGCAGCCAGCGTTCGGCCTCGTCCAAGGCTTCACGAGCGGCTCGGATGTCGCCACCGATACGAAGAGCGTTGGCCTTCAACGCGAAGCTTCGTGCCCTGAGATCGGACACCAGAGATTGATCCAGCGACTCGCTCCCACCGTGTAGTGAGCCACCGCCCTGCTGAGAACCGCCACAGCTCAGCGAGCAAACCACCGCAAGCTCTGCCAGCTCCAGCATTCTGGCCGGTGCTTCGAAGCGAATCGACCAGCTTTCGGCGAGAAGAGCCAAGACCGTGCCGGGGGCGTGGTAGGAGGTGCTGTTCTGAACCAGCAGGCGCTGCCGACCGAAGGGCAGATCGTGCAGCGCGGTGAGTCGCTGTCGATCCGCCGGCATGACTTCCAATGCACCGCAGCCGGAAGAGCGAACCCGATCGAGCACCTGATCGAAAACTTCCTCGAACGCCCCGCCGAACTGCTCAGCCGCCGAGTGCCAGCTACCGGGGCGGGTTTCGGGGGTCGGACGGTTCCCGTTGGGGTGAAGCTCGATGTTCGAGGCGCACTGCTCGCAGCCGCCCGCCAGATGGCGAACCACCTGAGACATCTCGACGGACGAAAGGTCCGCCAAGAGATAGCTCAGGAGCTTGGAACGACTGGGATGCTGCCCCGACATGGGAAACCTCTTTACCTCCATCCGAAGGAATCCTCGAAATACACTGGACCCGGCAGAACTCTACCATGCCGACCAACCCAGGATCCACCTTCAGGAGTATCTGTTTCCGCCTTGCTCCGCGGGAATGCCGTCCGCCCCGCCCCCCGAGATCACCCCATCGGATCGATCTTCGGGCCGCGCTCGGTATCGTGCGGCGAGAACATCTCGATCAGCCACTCCACGGCATCGTTCAGAAGGCTGCTGCTCTGGTCGTCTTTCTGCTCACTCGAGGCGGTTTCCGCAGGCGCCTCTTCGGCGAGGGTGACGCCGACCGGCAGGAGAATCAGGGCCGAGACGATGAGAGCGACGGCGAACAGGCGATGGAGGGCTTGAAAAGAACGCATAACGAAATCTCCCCTTGGCGGATCATCCGAACGGCCGGGATTGGCGTTCGGCGCCCGCTGTTACAACAGTTGTTACCGGACAACGACGATCTGAGACAGCAAAGAACAAATTTCAGAATAATCTCTTATGTGACATATTTTATGCCACTCGATGAAACCGAGCAACTCGAAACACATACACAAGGATTTACAAGTATACGCGCTGATCTTGGAATAGCCTGAGGATTCAGGAAAGAAGTATCCAAGATCGGCGCCGAAGATTCCGACGCCGGGCGACAGTCAGTCTCCTGAGCCTCCCCGGGTCCGCAATCTTTGGAGCACAAGCTCCCCGGAATACCTACAGACTATTACCAAAAAGCTTCAGTGCGGACCGACCGCGAAGGGGAGACAACAGTTCCGAAATCTGTCGAATTCCCTCGCGGAGGGTTGTCTCGAGGCGATAAACGCGCTTAGGAGCGGGCCGCAGCGGCTCCCTTGACATGCTCGTGGGCGTGGTAGCTGGAGCGCACCAGCGGACCGGCCTCGCAGTGGTCGAAGCCGAGACCGAGGGCGTAGCTGCGCAGCTCATCGAACTCCGCAGGCGAGACCCAACGATCGACCGGCAGATGCTGCTTGGTCGGTTGCAGATACTGGCCGAGGGTGACGATTTCGACCCCGGCGCAGCGGATGTCTTCCAAGGTCGTGCGGATCTCGTCGTCGGTCTCGCCGATGCCCATCATCAGCGCAGTTTTGACGCGACCGTCGTACTCTCCCGCCTCGCGCCGCCGGGAAGCGTCGGCGAGCAAGTCGAGGGAGCGCTCGTAGCGCGAGCCGGGGCGCGCCTTGCGATACATCCGGGGCACCGTCTCCATGTTGTGGGAGAACACCTCCGGCCGAGCTCCCAGGACGATGTCGAGGGCCTCGCCGACACCGCGAAAATCGGGGGTCAGCACCTCGACCGCGGTTTCCGGGTTGCGTTCGTGGATCGCATCGATGACGTTGGCGAAGTGCTCCGCTCCACCGTCCGGCAGGTCGTCCCGGTCGACCGAGGTGATCACGGCGTGGCGCAACCCCATGGTCTCCACCGCTTCGGCGACGTGGTCCGGCTCGTCGACGTCGACGCCCTTCTTCGGACGCCCGGTGGCGACGGCGCAGAAGCCGCAGCGGCGGGTGCAGATGTCCCCCAGGATCATGAAGGTCGCCGTGCCGTGCTGCCCCCAACACTCATAGATGTTCGGGCAGCGCGCCTCTTCGCACACCGTGTTGAGGTTGAGCTTCTCCACCAACCGCCGCACCTTGTGGTACTCCGACGGCGTGGCGAGGCGAACCTTGAGCCAGTCGGGGCGGGGCTCGCGACGCGGCGGCGCTTCGGCACCGATCTTGACCAGCTTCTCTACCTTCGGCGGAGCGCACGGCGACGCTGCCTGAGCGCCGAGTTGGACAACCTTCTCGGCGCCGGTCTTGGGACGAGGCGCCGGCGCTTTGGCTCCGATCTGGACGAGGGACTCGGACATGGACCGTAGTCTACTCGTTGCGGGTACCGTTTGCCGACCGCTCGCCCGAGCTTGTCACCAGATCTCTCGGCAAAAGGTCGCAGGTTGCAGAAGATGCAAGGCATCGGTCGGCGCCACGACAACGCCGTGCGGGGCCTTTGGCGAGGAGCGCAGGTGACGGATCACGCCGCAGGTTCCATGACCTTTGGGAGGGCGAGAGTCACCATTCAGGGATCGCCGAGAACCAAATCGAGTGCGACATCGAGAGCCGGCGCGCTGTGGGTCAGCCAGCCAACGGACAGCAGATCGACGCCGGTGGCGGCAATCGCCGCCGCAGTCTCCGGCCGAATCCCTCCGGAGGCCTCGGTGATGGCTCGACCATCGACCATCGCCACGGCTCGGCGCAGCGTCTCCGGAGACATGTTGTCGAGCAGGACGGCGTCGACACCCACCGCCAGAGCCTCGGCGAGTTGCTCGAGGTCGTCGACCTCGACCTCGACCTTGACCAGATGGCCGACGGCGCCCTTCGCCCGCTCGATGGCGGATTGCACGCCGCCGGCGAGCACGATGTGGTTGTCCTTGATCAGCACCGCATCGTCGAGACCAAAGCGATGATTGGAGCCCCCTCCGAGGAGCACGGCGCGCTTCTCGAGCAGCCGCAGACCGGGCGTGGTCTTGCGGGTGCAGGCCACTCGAGCACCGTGCGGCTGCACTACCGCCACCAGGTCGCGAGTGGTGGTGGCGATACCGCACAGACGGCCGAGGAGATTGAGGGCGGTGCGCTCGGCGGCCAACAGCGCCCGGCCGTCGCCGCGCAGCCGCGCCAGGACGGTGCCGGCCTCGGCGTCGGCACCATCCCGCTGGCGGATCTCGATCTCCACTGCGGGATCGAGCAGGCGGAAAGCGGTCAGGCTGGCCTCGAGGCCGGCGATACGGCCCGCCTGGCGAGCCACGACCAGCCCTTCGGCCGTCGTCCCCGTCGGCACGATGGCGTCCGTCGTCAGGTCGCCAGCCCGTCCCAGGTCCTCGCGCAAGCAGCGCCGCAGTAGATCTTCGTACTGCAGGGAAAAGAGCGCAGGGGCAGTGCTCATCGCCGACCTCGGGCCAGGGTGCGCGCGGGCACCGCGGCGGCGGCTTCGAACCCTCCCCGCCGCAACATCCAGCGCTGGCGACGTCGCCAGCTCGAATCGGCTTCTGGGAAGTCCTCGCGGAAATGGGCCCCGCGACTCTCGCGGCGCGCCAAGGCGGCGGCGGCCACCAAGCCTCCGACGGTGAGGAGATTGCGTGTCTCGAGGCTGGCGAAGGAGCTCTCCGCCAGCGCCGGCAGCTCGGCCTCGAGCTCGGCCAGACGCGGCCCGACGGCCGCCAGCGGAGCCGCGCTCCGGCGCAGTCCCAGGGCCTCCCAGGCGAGATCGCGCACAGCCGACCGCACTCCTGGCGCATCGCGGCCCGGACCGGACCGCCGGGAAGTACCGGCGGCGCCCGCCGGCACCGCCATCAAGCGCGGTCCGAGATCGCCCGCCACCCGAGCTCCGAACACCAGCCCTTCGAGCAATGAGTTACTGGCCAGGCGGTTGCCGCCGTGGACCCCGGTCGAAGCCACCTCGCCGCAAGCCCAAAGGCCGGGCAAGGAAGTGCGACCGTTGACGTCGACATCGAGTCCCCCCATCGCGTAGTGAGCCGCCGGCACCACCGGCAGTGGCTCCTGTGATGGGTCGAGACCGGCCTCGGACGCCGCCCGAAAGGCCGACGGAAAGCGCTCCGGCAGGCGATCGCCGATCGCCTGCCGGGGATCGAGAAACACCTGTCGACCGGCCGCCAACCGCGCCCCGATGGCGCGCGCCACGACGTCCCGCGGCGCCAGCTCGGCAGCACGGTGGATCGTACTCATGAAGCGTTCGCCGCGATCGTCGATCAGCACCGCCCCTTCACCGCGCAGGGCCTCCGTGAGGAGGGGCAGCGGACCTGATTCCCGACCGCCGGGCACCGCCAGCGCGGTGGGATGAAACTGCATGAACTCGAGGTCGACCAGCACCGCGCCGGCGCGCGCCGCCATCGCCAAACCATCGCCCGTGACCTCGAGGGGATTGGTGGTCCAACGATAGAGCTGACCGTAGCCACCACTCGCCAGCACCACCGCCGCCGCGTCGTAGTCCACCAGGCGCCCTTCCGGATCCATCGTGCGCACCCCCACTACTCGTCCGTCGGCGACCAACAGATCGATGGCCATGGTGTGCTCGACGACGCGGATCCGAGGCGTCTCCTCGACCGCTGAGACCAGGGTCCGCATGAGCTCGGCTCCGGTGGCGTCACCACCGGCATGGAGAATCCGACGTCGGCTGTGGGCCGCCTCCCGCCCGAGGGCCAGAGCGCCGCTCGGACTACGGTCGAACCGGGCGCCGAGGGCGATCAGGGAAGCGATGCGAGCCGGCCCTTCGCGGGTCAGAATCTCGACCCGCTCGGCATCTCCGAGACCGGCTCCGACGGCCAGGGTGTCATCCCGATGGCGGGCCGGTGAGTCGTCCTGGCCGACGGCCGCCGCCACTCCACCCTGCGCCCAGGCGCTCGAGCCGTCGCCGCCGAGGCGGGCCTTGGTGAGAACGGTCACGGTGCGCGGCGCACATCCCAGGGCGACGCTCAGACCGGCGACGCCGGACCCCACCACCAGGACATCCGCATGGCGCCGCCCGAGGCGTCCGCTCATCGCCCTTGCCCGCGACCGACGGCCAGCATCCGCTCGACCGCCAGGCGAGCCTTTTCGGCCACCGCCGGATCGACCTCGACCCGGTCCTCGAGCTCCTCCAGGGAGCGCAGGATCTTGGGCAGCGTGATGCGCTTCATGTGCGGGCAGAGATTGCACGGCCGAATGAACTCGACGTCGGGATGATGGATCGCGACGTTGTCGCTCATCGAGCACTCGGTGATCATCACCACCCGGCTCGAGCCGCACTCGCCGACGTGCTGGATCATGCCCGAGGTCGAGCCCACGTAGTCGGCCTCCGCCAGCACTTCCGGCGGACACTCCGGATGGGCCAGCACGGTGAGCTGATCGAAGCGCTCGCGATAGGACCGGATCTCCTCCGGCGTGAAGCGCTCGTGCACCTCGCAGTGGCCTTTCCAGAGGATCACCTCGACGTCCGTCTGGGTGGCGACGTACTGACCGAGATACTCGTCCGGCAGGAAGATCACCCGCGGCACGCCGAGGGATTCGACCACCTCGACGGCGTTGGCCGAGGTGCAGCAAATGTCCGACTCCGCCTTCACCGCCGCGGAGGTATTGACATAGGTCACCACCGGGGCGTCCGGATAGCGCTCCCGCAGCAGGCGGATATCGGCCGCCGTGATCGACTCGGCGAGGGAGCAGCCGGCCCTCGAATCGGGGATCAGGACAGTTTTTTCCGGACTCAGGATCTTGGCCGTCTCGGCCATGAAGTGGACGCCGCAGAGCACGATCACGTCGGCATCCGTCTCCGCCGCCTGGCGCGCCAGGGCCAAAGAGTCACCCATCAGGTCGGCAACCCCATGAAAGATCTCCGGGGTCTGGTAGTTGTGCGCCAGGACCACCGCATTGCGCTGCTTCTTGAGCTCGCGGATGGCGGCCACGTAGGGGGCGTGGATCGGCCACTCAACCTCCGGGATGACTGCCTGCAGCCGCTCGTAGACGGGGGCCATCCGATGGGCCACTTCCGGGGTGTAGGCGAGAGAGGTCATCGTTCGCTCCTTATGCTCAATCAGAGTATTTGTAGAGCCAAAAAATTTGCGGCCGAAGCCGACGCACTTATACTAATGATGAGCATATCTTTTGTCAAGGGGCCGCCATAGGGACGTCACGACGGCGTTGCCGCTTACTGCGGAAGGCTGGCGACGAAGGTGGCGGGGAGCAGGCAGCGCTGCTCATCGCACGGTTGATACCGAACCTCGAGGGTTGCCTCCGACGCCGTCTGGCGGAGCCGTCCCCGCACCCGAACGGAGCCGCGATAAATGGCGCCGGCGGCAGACTCTTCGGCGACCGGCCAATCGACCTCGAGGAGCTCTCCGCCAGCGGCGAGGAGCGCCACGGGAGCTCGCCCGGCATCGCCTGGAGCCTCGCCGGAGGGAGCGTCGAGATGCCAGCCGGCGGCAATCTCGAGGACCACCTCGAAGGCTCGTTCCTCGCCCCGCGGCTCTGCGAAGACGACTTCGATCTCGACCGGCTTCGCCTCCCCCGCCGCGTGGTGGGAACCGCGCCAGAGGGCGGCGCACAGGCCGCGAGCAGCCTGCGGCACCGCGGCGACCTGCGGCCCGCGGGCCGCCAACGCCGCCTCCGCCTCGGCCCGCCAACGCTCCTCTCCGGTTCTCTCGGCGAGGCGCAGGAGGTTGTCGACGGCCGCCGCGTTGGCGGCCGGCAGGGCACCATCGAAGACATCGCGCGAGCGCAGGATCAGGTCGTCCGCTTCGGCGGCGACGAAAAAGCCACCGGCGGGGGCTCGCAGGCGGCTGATCTGCTCCTCCGTCGAGCGCACTGCCGCCGCCAACCAGGGGCCCTCCGGGTCGACGCGATCGAGCTCGAGCAGTCCCCGCGCCAGGAAGGCATAGTCGGCCAGGAAAGCGGCGATCTTGGCTTCGCCCCGCCGCCAGGTGTGGAGCAAGGGTCCGCCCTCGGCCCAGAGCTCATCGAGGACGAACTGCGCCGCTCCCTTCGCCTGCTCGACCAGTCCGGCCTCACCGAGGGCACCACCGGCCCGGGCCAACCCGGCGATGGCGGTGCCGTTCCAGTCGGTGAGCACCTTGTCGTCGGTCAGCGGTCGGGGTCGCTGCTCCCGCGCCTGCCACAGGCGCTCGACCAATGGCTCCATCTCGGCCCACAGCTCGGCGCGCTCCAGGCGCCGCTCGGCGGCGACCGCGTCGAGGGGCTCCGGCAGGTGCAGCACCCAATGCTCGTCCTCGAAGAAGGGTGATCCGGAAAAACCGAGGAGCGGGGCCAGGAAGTCGAACTCCTCACCGTCGAGTACCTCCCGGAGCTGGGCCTCGCTCCAGCCGTAGAAGGCCCCTTCGCGACCCTCCGTCTCGGCATCGAGGGCACTCCAGAAGCCGCCCTCCGGAGCGGTCATCTCGCGCCCCAGGAATGCCGCCGTCTGACGCATCAGAAAGGCCGCCTGAGGATCGTCCCGCTGCTCGCTCCAGCGGCCGTAGACCTCGAGCAGCAAGCCGTTGTCGTAGAGCATCTTCTCGAAGTGGGGAACTTTCCACTGGCGATCCGTCGCGTAGCGGTGGAAGCCACCGCCGAGGTGGTCGTAGATGCCGCCCCGCGCCATCCGGTCGAGGGTGGTGGCGAGGAGCGGTTCGGCGGCCGGCGAATGGGCCAGGCGATCGAGCAAGAAGAGTAGGTTCGACGGCGACGGGAACTTCGGGGCGTCGCCGAAGCCACCCCACTGCGGATCGAAGGACTCCTCGAGGGAGCGCTCGCACTGCTCCACCACCGCCAGGGCCGGCGGCGCGGCGCCGACACCGAAGCGGCCACCGAGAAACTTCGCCATCGCTTCGGCGACCTCTTCGGCCTGCATCTCGACATCCTTGCGCCGCTCTCGCCAGGCGCGCGCCAGGCCCTTCAGCAGGCTGCCGAAGCCGGGCCGCCCGTAGCGGTCCTCGGGCGGAAAGTAGGTGCCGGCATAGAAGGGCTTGAGGTCCGGCGTCAGAAAGACCGAGTTCGGCCACCCCCCTTGGCCGCTCAGGATCTGGGTCGCCGCCATGTAGACCTCGTCGAGATCGGGCCGCTCCTCGCGATCGAGCTTGATGTTGACGAAATCGCGATTCATCAGCGCCGCTAGCTGGGGGTTGGAGAACGACTCGCGCTCCATCACATGGCACCAATAGCAGGTCGAGTAGCCGACGGAGAGAAAGATCGGCTTCTCCTCGCGACGCGCCCGCGCCAGGGCTTCGTCGCCCCAGGGATACCAATCCACCGGATTGCTCTTGTGCAGCAGCAGATAGGGGCTGCTCTCGGCGGCCAGACGATTCTCACCAGGTGCCATCTCGCTCCTCCTCCTGGGCCCATCCCTCGCGGCCCCAATCGCTCCCAATGCGGCCCGCAAACTTTCACCACGGGCTGCTAGGATCCCAGGGTCTTGCCGCTCCGGCAACCGTCAATTCACGACCCGCAGGGAGACCCAACATGCGCCGGACCTTTCAGGCCACCCTCGGAGGCACCCTCGCCCTCCTGTTTTTGATCGTTCCCGCCTTCGTCGGCCCGGTCCACGCCGACGACGCCCGCGCCCACGAGATCGCCGATCGGGTGCTCGACGCCCTCGGCGGCGCCGAGGCCTGGGAGCAGACGCGCTACCTGACCTTCGACTTCGTCGGCCGCCGCAGCCACTCTTGGGACCGCTACGAGGGCCGCTACCGCCTCGAGGGCCAGAATCGCGAGGGCCAGCAGTACGTCGTCCTGATGGATCTCGACGACAAGCAGGGCCGCGCCTGGCAGGACGGCGAGGAGGTCCGCGGCGAGGCCCTCGACGAGATGCTCGAGAACGCCTGGGCCGCCTGGGTCAACGACACCTACTGGCTGCTCGCCCCCTACAAGCTGCGCGATCCCGGGGTCAATCTCTCCTGGGATGGTGAAGAGACCCTTGACGGCAAGACCTACGACAAGCTCCTGCTGACCTTTGGCGAAGTCGGTCTCACCCCCGGCGACCGCTATTGGATCTACGTCAATCGCGAGACTTCCATGGTGGACCGCTGGGCCTACGTTCTCGAGAGCCAGGATCCGGACACTGAGCCCACCGTCTGGCGCTGGGAGGGCTGGGACCAGTATGGCGCTATTCAGCTCGCCCCCGGACGCTTCCGGGTCGGCGACGACCGCGAGCTCAGCCTGGCGCCGATCGCCGCCCCGGCCACCCTCCCGGACGCGGTCTTCGAGACCGTCGAGGGCAAGTGACGGAGATGGCCGACGACGGCGTGCTGGCGAAGATCTGGATCAAGCGCGCCAAGCTCGGTCCGATGGACGAGCAGCCGACGGCGCGACTGGTCGCCGGCCGTGGCCTGGCCGACAATGCCGACCAGGGTGGCCGGCGCCAGGTCACCCTGCTCGACGACGCCGCCTGGCAGCGAGCGATCGACGAGCTCGGCGTCGAGGTCGACCCGCGGGCGCGCCGCGCCAACTTGCTGATCCGCGGCCTGACCCTCGCCGGACCGCGCTTTCGGGTGCTGCGCATTGGCGACTGTCGCCTACGGGTGCTCGGCGAGACCCGCCCGTGCGAGCGCATGGACGAGGCCTCTCCGGGGCTGCGGGCGGCGCTGTCGCCGGAGTGGCGCGGCGGCGTCTTCGCAGAGGTCCTCGACGACGGCGAGATTCGCCTCGGCGACGCGGTGCGCTGGGAGTAAGGGCACGGTGGCTGCCCGACGTATCGTGTCGCTGGTTCCGGGAGGCACCGAGATGGTCTTCGCCCTCGGTGCCCAGAGCGACCTCGTCGGGGTCAGCCACGAATGCGACCATCCGGCCGCGGCCCGCGACCTTCCGCAGCTCACCGGCGCCCTCCTCGAGGCCGGCCTGACGCCGGCGGAGATCGACCAGCGGGTCAAGGCGGCAGCCTCCGAAGGGGGCGAGCTGTCGCGCCTCGACACCGCCCTCTTGGCCCGCCTGCGTCCGGACCTGGTGATCACCCAGGATCTCTGCCCGGTGTGCGCCGTCGATTCGGCCCAGCTCGAGACGCAGATGCCATCGTGCCCGGAGCTGTTCTCCCTCCACGGACAGACCCTCGAAGGCGTCTTCGCCGACCTCGAACGGCTCGCCGCCGAGCTCGATCGGGTCGCAGCCGGCGCAAGCCTGGTGGCACACCTGCGCCGGCGCCTCGAAGCGGTGCGCCGGGGCGTCGCCGGCCGACGGAGGCCCCAGGTGGTGGCCCTCGAGTGGCTCGATCCGCCCTTCCTCGGCGGTCACTGGGTTCCCGAGATGATCGCCATCGCCGGCGGCTCCGATGCCCTCGCCGGACCTGGTGAGCCCTCCCGCGAAGCGGCATGGGAAGAGATCGTGCAAGCCGATCCGGACGTTCTTTTGTTGATGCCCTGCGGCTACGACGAGCTCGCGGCCCGGCGCCAGGCAGCGACCCTCAGCGACCGACCCGGCTGGACCGGCCTACGCGCCGTTCGCCAGCGCCAAGTCTTCGCCGTCGACGCTAACGGCCTCTTCTCTAGGCCGGGGCCGCGCCTGGTGGACGGCGCCGAGCGCCTCGCCGAGCTACTCCACGACTGGCGCCCGGAAAGCGACCGCCGAGACCAACCCCGGATCCGCCGGTCGAGCTGACTCGGCCAGCGGACGAGCGCTAACGTTGATCGACGCTGTGCTTGCCAGGGCCAACGAAGAGCAGCCCGAAGAACACCGCCCCCACCTCGATGGCGTGGGAAGCGGCCGCCAAGCCGTCACCGCTGCGCAGGTGCATGGTCGCCGCCACCGCCATCGTCAAGGTGAGCAGAAGGCAGGCGGGACGAAAGAACCAGCCGAGGATCAGGAGGGCTCCCCCGACGAGCTCGGCGAAGGCCGCCGCGAAGCCCCAGAACGCCGGCAGGAAGTCCACACCGACATACCCCATGGCCTTGCCGAGCCCCTGCCAGCTCTCGGGTCCACCGAGCATCTTGGGATAGCCGTGGAGGATGAACATCACCCCCAAGCCGAGGCGCGCCACCAGCAGACCGAAGTCCCGATGACGCTGCAGCTTCTCGAGCTTGAAGCGCTTCACGATCCGACCTCCGGTGGTGTTGCGACGACTTGCGGAGCGGCCTCGCTGGCGGAACGCTGGAGCCAACCCAGAAGCTGAGCGGCAAAGCCCTCCCCGGGCCAACCGAGGTCCGCCGAGCGAGGAAAGCCGAGGTGCCCTCCGGAGGCCAGACGCCGCACCTTCAAGGCCGCCGGCGCCGCCGCCAGCCGCTCGTCGAGGGCCGCGACCGGCACCATCGGGTCGTCCTCCGCCAGCACCAGCAGGGCTTGTCGCCGCAAGCCGCCGAGGCGTGGGCCGACGCTCGCCCGGGCGTAGTAGTCCGCCCCGTTCGCGAAGCCGTGGCGGGGCGCCACCACGCGGTCATCCCACTCGCGCAGGGAGCGGATGCGGCGCGCCTCGGCGAGCTCCAGGGGCACCGGCCGGCGGGTCGCCACGGCGCCGTAGATGTCCTTCAGTCCGTTGAGGAGATAGGTGCGGTAGACGATCGCCGAAGGCCGGTCGAGGAGGCGGGCGCAGGGTGCCAGATCGAGCGGCGCGCAGACCGCCGCCACCGAACGCCAGCGCTCGTCCGAGGCCTCGGTGGCGGCGCGCAGAGCGACGTGGCCGCCGAGAGAGAACCCCAGCACGTAGATCTGGTCATAGAACGCCAGCTCGCGAGAAGCCAGCACCTGGTGCAGATCGGTGGTCAAGCCGGCGTGGTAGAAATCCTCTCCCAGGCGATCCGAGCCGCGCAAATTGAGCCGCAGGCAGGCCACCCCGGAGGCCAGGATCTGCTGCGCCGCGCGGCGCGCGTAGTGACTCTCGGAGCATCCGCCGAGGCCATGGAGGATCACCACCAGAGACGACGAGTCGAGCTCGCTCAAGCGACCGGTCAACAGCACCGGCCCGAGGTCCGGATCCTCCACCGTCAGGCTCCAGGGCCGGGCCGGCGGTTCCGGCACCGGCGAGAAAAAGACCCGCAGACGCTCGCTGACGGTGTTCAGGTGCCCGGCGAGATTCATCGCGACAGCTCCAGCGCCGACGATTCAGCGCGAGCGCCGGCCAAAGGTCACCTCGAGCTCGACCCGTCGGCCGTCCCGAATCACCACCGCGGCGGCCTCCTGGCCGGGCTTCGAGTCGCGCAGAATGTAGACGAAGTCGTAGATGCTGGTGACGGCGCGACCGGCCAACGACACCAGCACGTCGCCGCGTTGAATGCCCGCCGTATCGGCCGGACTGCCGGGCCGTACACCGGCCAGCAGCACCCCGGGACCGCCGCCGGGCGGGCCGGCGTAGTCCGGAATCGTGCCGAGGGAAGCGCCGTAGCTTCTCGAATCACCGACCGGCAAGGGCTGCGGCCGCTGCTGATGGGTCAACGGCTGCTCGCGATTGGCCAGCGACTCCGCCAGAGTCGCCGCCAGCAGGGCGATCTGCGCGCCGCCGGCGGCGTTGAGGGTGGCGGTGTCGTCGCTCGGCTTGTGGTAGTCGTCGTGGGTCCCGGTGAAGAGATGGAGCACCGGAATGCCGGCGGCGTAGAAGGGCGTCTGATCGGAGGGGCCGTAGCCGTCGCCGCCCAAGCTGCAGCCGAGACCGACGCCGTCGCAGGCCGGTTCGACGACCTCGGCCCACTCCACCGCCGACTCCCCCCCGAGGACCGTCAGGCGGTTGTTGCGCAGCCGGCCCACCATGTCCATGTTGATCATCGCCACCAGCTCATCGAGGGCCAGGTCGCCGGGCGGCGAGCGGGTGAAGTGGGTCGATCCCAGGAGCCCCGCTTCCTCGGCCGAGAACGCCACCAGATAGACGTCCCGCGCCAGCTCATGGCGCCGTTCGCCCAGGATGCGAGCCGCCTCGATCAGCGCCGCCACCCCGGAGGCGTTGTCGTCGGCACCGTTGTGGGGCTCCTTCGCATCCGGGCTGAGGGAGCCACCGCCGCCCATCCCGAGATGGTCGTAGTGGGCTCCCAGCAGCACCGCACCGGCGTTGCCCTCGGCCGCTCCGGCGGAGATCTTGCCCACCACGTTGAAGGCCGTCTCGGAACGCCGAGCCAGCTCGATGTCGAGCTCCATGCGATGGCCCTCGCCTTCGAACAGGGCGGCACCCACGGAGCGTCGCAGGTGGATCACCGGCAGGCCGGCATCGCCCATCGAGTCCACCCGCAGGGTCGGGAAGGGCGCCTCCTCGGGCAGCTCGCCGTTCTCCCCCGGCGGCGGCAGATCGACGATCACCAGAGCGGCGGCACCGCGCTCGCGAGCCTGGAAGGCCTTGTAGCGCAGGTCGCTGTAGCGCCGCCGATCGTCGTCCTTGTCGAAACCCTCGTCGGGAACGAAGCGGCGCACCGCCACCACCTTGCCGGTGACGTCGAGACCGGCATAGTCGTCGATTGAGAGCTCTTCGGCGGTGATCCCGAAGCCTGCCGCCACCACCTCCCCGGCGATCTCTCCGGAGGTCGAGAAGGCGGCCGGACGAAACGCCTCCGCCGCCAGCGGCTCGCCGTTCAAGACCACCCCGGAGCCTTCCGCCAAGCGCACCTCGACCTCGACTTCGAAGGGCTGCCGCCAAAAGTCCGTTCCCGCCGGCTCGGCACCGTAGGCGAGCAAGCGCTCGGCGATCCACTCGCCGGAGGCAGCCAGCCCGGCGGTACCGATGCCGCGGCCTTCGCGGGCGTCGTCGGCGAGCCAGGCGACGCTCTCCAGGAAACGGTCCGGAGCCCGCTCGTCGAACTCGATCTCACCATCCCGCCAGGCGGCGACGAAGACGTTGGTCTCTCCCGGCTCACCCTGATTGCGGTTCGAGGCGAAGGCCAGGCGGCCACCGTCCGGCGAGAACATCGGGAAGCCATCGAAACCCGGCGAACGGGTGATGCGCTCGAGGCGCGTCCCCTGGACGTCGACGGCCCAGATCTCGAACTCGCGCGGGCTCTCGCTGCCGTAGTTGGTCGAGAACAGGATGCGCTCACCAGAGGGATGGAAGTAAGGGGCGAAGGTGCCCGAGCGCAGATAGGTGATCTGGCGCGCTTCACTGCCGTCGGCCTTGGCCACCCACAGCTCGAGCTCGCCGGGGCGGACCAGGCCGCGGGCCAGCAGCCCCTGGTAGTCCTCGAGCTCCTTCCCCGGCGCCGGCCGCGAGGCGCGCCAAACGATGTGCGAGCAGTCCGGTGAGAAGAAGGCGCCGCCGTCATAACCCGGCTCGTGGGTCAGGCGCTGGACGTTGCTGCCGTCGTAGTCCATGCGATAGAGGTCGAGATCGCCATCGCGGGTGGAGGTGAAGATGATCGAGCCATCGCGCGGACAGACGGTGGCCTCGGCATCGTAAGCCGGGCTGTCCGTCAGGCGCACGCGATCGCTGCCGTCGGGCCAGGCGACGAAGATGTCGTAGCTGTCGTAGATCGGCCAGACGTAGCCCTGCGATCGATCCGGCGGCGCCGGGCAGGCCGCATCGCCCAGGTCGGTGGCGGAGTAGATCACCCGTTCGCCGTCGGGATAGGTGAAGTAGCCACAGGTGGTGCGCCCCTTGCCGGTCGACACCAGGCGCGCCTCGGGAGCCTCCGCAGTCCCCAGCTCGGGAACCTCCATGGTGAAGATCTGATCGCAGCCGAAGGGCGGTCGAGTCGACTGGAAGATCAGCTCTTCACCATTCGGCGACCAGTAGGCCTCGGCATTCTCACCGCCGAAGGTGAGCTGTGTGATGTCGGCGAGATGGGGTTCGGCGGCCAAGCTCGGCAGCGCCATGAAGGCGATCGCCAGGCCGGCGGCAAGACGCGAAAGGAACATCGGGAATCCTCCACTCAACGGACGAAAAAGGCGGGATCCCCGAGGACCCCGCCTGACCAACTGCCCACGGCGGCGATCGCCGCCCGGCGACGAGAGAGCCGGCGCTCTACTTGATTCCGCCGGTGAGCTTTCGTATGACCGGCGTCAGCAGCAGGGCGACAGCGGCCGCGATGATGGTATTGCGACCGACCGCCGAAAACAACGGCTGAGGATCGAGATCCTCCAGGCGACCAGCGATCAAACCGGCGTAGACGTTGCCCAGCGCCGTACCGATGAACCAGACACCCATCATCTGGCCGACGCGATCCTTGGGCGCCAGCTTGGTGATCGCCGACAGACCGACGGGGCTGATACAGAGCTCGCCGACGGTATGGAAGAAGTAGGTCACCACCAACCAGTTCGGGCTCACCTTGCCACCCTCGACGGTGCCCGCCGCGCCCCAGGCGAGGACGAAGAAACCCACCGCCAGACCGACCAGACCGAGAAACGCCTTGAAGGGAATCGACGGGCTGCGGCTGCCGAGCTTGGTCCACAGGATGCCCATGATGGGGGCCAGGATGATGATGAAGAGGGGGTTGACGCTCTGCAGCCAGCTGGTCGGCATCTCCCAGGAGCCGATCATGCGATCGGTGTGGTCCTCGGCGAACAGATTCATCGACGACCCGGCCTGCTCGAAGCCGCTCCAGAAGACGGCCACCGCCAGGAACAGGAAGAAGATCACGCCGAGGCGCTTCTTCTCGATCCCCGACAGGCTCGGCTGCAGCAGGAGATAGGCGAAGAATGCCGCCACCAGGAGCAGGATGATGCCGGTCAAGCTCTCGGCGATCTGCGTCAGGGAGATGTTGAAAATGCCGCGCTCGACGGCATAGCCGAAGGCCACCAGCAAGATCAGCACTCCGCCCATCACGGCGAAGGCGACGTTGCGGCGCTGCGAGTACTCGGGAGTACCGAGGTCGCCGCCCGAGTAGTTACCGGCATCGCCCAGCCAGTTCTCGGAGATCTTGTACCAGATCAGCCCCAGCACCATGACGATGCCGGCGGCCGAAAACCCGAGGTGCCAGTTGACGTTCTCTCCCAAGTAGCCGCAGATCAGAGGTCCGGCGAAGGCACCGATGTTGATCCCCGAGTAGAAGACCGAGAACCCGGCGTCGCGCCGCCCGCCGCCTTCCGGGTAGAGCTCACCGACGATGGTCGACACGTTGGGCTTGAGGAGGCCGGTGCCGATGACGATCAGGATCAAGCCGAGGAAAAAGAAGAACTCCGAGTGGAAGGCCATCGAGAAATGGCCCAGGGCGATGATGCAGCCGCCCACGAAGACCGCCCGGCGCTGTCCCCAGAGCTTGTCCGCGATCCAGCCTCCAGGTAGCGCCAGCAGGTACACGAAGCCGGTGTAGAGACCGTAGATGGCGGCCGAGGTCTCGGTGCTGTAGCCCAAGCCTCCTTCCGACGCCGTCGCAACCATGAAGAGGATCAAGATGGCCCTCATGCCGTAGTAGCTGAGGCGCTCGCACATCTCCGTCCAGAAAACGCTCCACAGGCCGATCGGGTGGCCCAGGAACTGCCTTTGGCTCGGAGCGGTGGCAGTGGGGTGTTGACTCATGACGGACTCATCCTTTGCAAAGAAAGGTGGATACATTCCCGGAAGCAGGCTGCCCGCAAGGATAGGCGATCGTAGGAAGAAGCCGCAAGGGAAGGGCTGCCACGAGGCGACTCGCCGGGCCTTCGAGGGCGGTCCCGAAGGCGCCCCCGGAAGGGCCCGAATTGGCCCTTGACCGGCCGCCCCCTGCGGGGTTATCGTTCCCCGTCCGCGCGGGGCTCCCCGCGCGTGCTTCGCGGGTTGCCATCACCCGCTTCCCGTCTTCGCTGCCGCGGAGACGACCCGATTCGGGGCGTAGCTCAGCCTGGTAGAGCGCACGGTTCGGGACCGTGAGGCCGGAGGTTCAAATCCTCTCGCCCCGACCATCTTTCCCGCCTGCCGGCCACCGGTTTCCTACCGGAGGTTCCTCGGCCAGGAACGGCCGATTTTCCAATCGGTACTTCAAGCACTACAATTTTCGGGAGTCTTTTCATTCTCCCAAGGGGGCGCCGAACGCATGCCGATCCGGACCTTGTGCGACGTTTTTCGAGTCACATCCGGCTTCCACAAGAAGCAACACTTGATGCACAAGGTCGACGGCGAGTACCGGCCGGTGTCGACGGCCGAGCTCAGCGACCGGGTTTGTCGCCTCAGCAAGACGCTGATCGATCTCGGCATCGCGCCCGGAGACCGCGTCGCCCTGATGGCCGACAACGGCCCGCACTGGCCGATCATCGACTTCGCCACCCTGTGCAGCGGTGCCGCCACGGTGCCGGTCTACCCGACACTCTTGCCGGAGCAGGCGGCCTACGTGATCGCCGACAGCGGCGCCCGTATCGTCTTCGCCCACACCATGGCCCAGCTCTCGGAGCTGCTCGCACGGCGCGCCGATCTGCCCGCCGTCGAACGCTTCGTGCTGATCGAAGGCGAGGCCCCTCAGGAGGTCGCGACCTACGACGACCTGCTCGCCGCCGGCGGCGGCTACGACCGCAGCGCCTTCGACGAGCGCGCCGCGGCGGTAGCCCCGGACGATCTCGCCAGCCTGGTCTACACCAGCGGCACCACCGGTCTGCCGAAGGGGGTCATGCTCACCCACCACAACTTCGTCTCCAACGTCAGCGCCGGCCTCAGCCTGCAGGACATCCGCAGCGACCATGTCGCCCTGTCCTTCCTGCCCCTCTCCCACGTCTTCGAGCGCACCGTCGGCTACTGCTACTACTACCGCGGCGTGTCGATCGCTTTCGCCGAGTCGATTCACTCCGTCGGGCAGAATCTCCAGGAGATCAAGCCGCACGTCTTCGTCTCCGTGCCGCGGGTCTACGAGAAGGTGCTCGCCAAGGTGCGGGAGAGCGTCGCCGCCGGCTCCGGCATCAAGCAGAAGCTCTTCGCCTGGGCCGAGGATGTCGGTCGGCGCTCGCTGCCGTACCGTCTCACCGGGGACCATCCTTCGGGCTTCCTCGGCCTCCAGCTCGCCCTCGCCGATGGCCTGGTGTTCAGTGCCATCAAGGCGCGCCTCGGCGGCCGCTTCGAGTTCGCGGTCTCCGGCGGTGCCCCCCTGGCGCGCGACGTCGCTGAATTCTTCTGGAGCGCAGGGATCCCGATCTACGAGGGCTATGGCCTCACCGAAACCTCTCCGACCATCACCAGCAACTGTCCTGGCGCGGTCAAGCTCGGCACCGTCGGCAAGGTGATTCCGGAGGTCGAGATCAAGATCGCCGAAGACGGCGAGATCCTGGCCCGGGGCCCCAACATCATGAAGGGGTATTACAACAACCCCGAGGCCACCGCCGAGGTGATCGACGACGAGGGCTGGTTCCATACCGGCGACATCGGCGAGATCGACGACGAGGGTTTCCTGCGCATCACCGACCGCAAGAAGGAGCTGATCGTGAACGCCTATGGCAAGAACATCGCACCGGCGCCGATCGAAAACACCCTCAAGGCGAGCCGATTCGTCTCGCAGGCGATGGTGATCGGCGATCGGCAAAAGTTCCTCTCCGCGCTGCTGGTTCCCGATTTCGAGAACCTCGAGGTGTGGGCCCGCAACCAGGGACTGCCGAAGGACCCGCAGGACCTGGTCGCCGATCCCGCCGTCCGAGAGCTCTTCGAGAGCGAAGTCGCCGCCGCCAATCAGCAGCTCGCCCACTATGAGGAAATCGTCGCCTGGGATCTGCTCGACGCCGAGTGGACCGTCGAAGGCGGCGAGCTGACGCCGACCCAGAAACTCAAGCGGCGGGTCGTCAACGAGCGTTTCGCGGAACGCATCGCCGCCCTCTACGCCGGCACGGCCGCCTGAAGCTCATGCATCGCTTCCAGCTCGAAAGCTCTGCCGGCCCTCTCGCCACCCTCACCTTCGACACTCCGGGGCGATCTCAGAACGTCTTCGATCTCGCCACCTTCGAAGAGCTCCGGCACGTCATCGAACGACTCCACCGGCGGCGCGACATCGAATGCCTGGTGCTGCTGTCGGGCAAGCCGCGCGAGTTCATGGCCAGCGCCGATCCCGCGGCGCTGGCGGCGCTCGCCGATCCGGCCCTGGCGCGCGAGGGCGCACGCCTCGGCCAGCATCTCTTCGATCGCTGGGAGAGCCTGCCCTTCCCCACCATCGCCGCGATTCGGGGGCGCTGCCTAGGAGGCGGCTCGGAGCTCGCCATGGCCTCGACCTTCCGGGTGGTCTGCGATCACCCGTCGACCGAAATCTCCCTACCGGAAGTGGAGCAGGGCCTGCTCCCCGGGTGGGGCGGATGCACTCGACTACCGCGCTATCTGGGCCTCACCGATGCCCTCGAGATGATCCTCGAGGGACGCTGCCTCAGCGCCGCCGAAGCGGTGGAGCTGGGTTTCGCCGAAGCCCTCCTGCCGGCGGCCGGGTTCCTCGCCCAGGTGCGGAGCTTCGCCGAGCAGAAGCTGCAGCGGGCCCGCCGCCTGGGCGCCGAGCCGAGCCTCGGCGAGCGCCTCCTGGAGCACGACCCGGTGACCCGAAGGCGCCTGTTCGAAGAGGCGCGTCGGCGCATCCACGCCCGCAGCCGCGATCTGCTGCCGGCGCCCCTGCGGGCTCTCGAAGTGCTCAGGACAGCGGTCGAGCGCGGCGAGACCGCCGGCCTCGAAGCCGAGGCCGAGGCGATCGCCGATCTCGCCGTGACGCCCCAGGCCAAGAACCTGCTCTATGCCGAAGCTGTGATCCATCGCCTCGAAACCGCCGACGGCGAGACCACGGCTGACGACGGCGCCGCAACGAGCGAGCTCGGCGAGCCGAGCAGCGGCCAAGGCGTGATCCACTGCGAAGGCAACTCGCCTGCCCTCGAAGCCTTCGCCCAACGCAGTCTGCAGCGCCGGCAACGGCCGGTGCGCTTGATCGCGCCGGACGCCCAACAGCTCGGCGCGACGGTGGCGCGCCTCCATCAGGCGCTGCCATCGCTGGCCGAAGGCCACCACCAGCACCTGCATCCCAGCCTGACGCCGGTCGCCCCGCGACCGGAAGACCTGGTGATCGGAGACGGCTCCGTATCGTCCCTCCCGGCGGACGCCCCGCGCGCCCTTCTTCAACCGGCGAACGGCGACCCAGCGGCGATCGGCCTGCATTGGGCCGGCCCCTTCACCGCCTCCCGATTGGTCGAAATGGTGGTTCCTGAAGGCGCTCCGAAGCGCCACGTCGCCCGCCTCCGCCATTGGCTGCGCGAGCTCGACCTCGTGCCGCTGACGGTGGCGGCGCACTTGGTCGAGTCCATTCGCTGCGCCGCCCTCGCCTCGGCCTTCGCCGCCCTCGAAGCCGGCCATCGGCTCGAAGAGGTCGACGTGGCGAGCGTGTCCTGGGGCTTCGAGCTCGGGCCCTTCGCCCTCACCGATGCGGTCGGTCCGGCGCGTACCGCCGAGACTCTCGCCACCCTCGAGCTCGCGAACCTGCCGGCGGCGGCCGAGCGTTGGATCGCTCTGCAGCGCGCCTCGGCAGGCGCCTTCTTCCCGGCCCGCAAGCGCCGCGAGCCGGCGCCGGACTGGCTCCGCCAGCTCGGCATCGCGCCCTCTTCGGTGGCGGCGAATCCGCATCGTCTGGTGCAAGACCAACTGCGCGCCATGGCCAATGCCGCAGCCCGCTGCCTGGAGGCCGGCGTCGTCGCCCACGCCAGCGAAGTCGACGCTGCCCTGCTGCTCAGCCGAACCTTCCCAGCCCTCCATGGCGGCCTGTGCCGCTGGGCCGACGCCCAGGGAGACTCGTTGCTCGGCTCGCGCGAATCGCAGCCCTTCGCAGCGTCGGCCTTGCGTCGCACGGTGGCCGAAGGCGGTTTCATGGCACGCTTCCCCGATCCGCCGGAGGAGGCGCATCCTTCGACACCGGAGGTGCGTAGACTGAAGGCATGAAGAGACTCTTCCCCCTCCTCGTGCTCCTCACCTCCCCGCTGCTGGCGCAGAGCACCTTCGAAGAGCAGCTCGAGGTCCGAGAAGTGTTGCTCGACGTAGTGGTGACGGACAAGGCCGGCAATGCCGTCCTCGGCCTCGGTGTCGACGACTTCACCGTCCGTGAGGACGGCCGGCCGGTAGCCCTCACGGCCTCGACCTTTTACTCCAGCCGCGAGTTGCTCGAGGTTCCGGACGCGCTGCACGATCGCCTCGACACGGAACCGCGGGATCGATACTTCATTCTGCTGTTCGACGATCAGAAGAAGAATCAGACCAGCATCGACCTGGTCTCGCGGCAGTTGAGGGCCGCCCGCGACACGGTGCGCTGGGTGCATCAGGAGCTCGCCCCGGCGGACTGGGTGGCGGTGGTCGGCTACGACTTTCGCCTCAAGGTCTACGAGGACTTCACCCGCGATCGCCAGGCCCTGGCCCGTGCCCTGCGCAATGCCGCCACCGGCCGCGAGCCCAGCGGCAACTGGCCGTCCCGCCTCGGCGGTGAGCGCAGCGGCGAGGCCGGAGCGGTGCCGTCCCTGCGCCAGGGACTGCCCACCGGCCGCGACCTGAGCCGCGAGACGCCGCGCATCTACGATGCCTTCGAGCACCTGGCGCAGGCCGCCGGGGCGGTGCCCGGACGCAAGAACCTGATCTACTTCGGCCTCGGCTTCGGCGACGTCGACGACCGCGGCATCTACCGCCCCGACCAGCGCTACTACCCACCGATGGTCGAGACCCTCAACGATCACAACGTCGCCGTCTACAGCGTCGATATCAGCCCGAGCGATGTCCGCCACAGCCTGAGCGGCGCCCTCAGCCAGCTCGCCGAGGACACCGGCGGCCGCTACTTCGAGCGCTTTACCAACTTCGCCTCGCCGCTCAAGCAGATCAGCCGCGAAAACGGCGGCTACTACCTGCTGAGCTACCGCAGCGGCCATCCGCCGGGCGAGTCAGGCTTCCAGAAAGTCGAAGTGGAGTTGGCGGATCGCAGCCTGCGAGTGCGAGCCCGCGGCGGCTACCGCTACGGCAACGATTGAGGCCTACTCGATGCCGAGGGCGATGACGGTGACGTTGTCGTGGCCACCGCGGGAGTTGGCGGCATCGACCAGGTTGCGGCAGATCTCGGCAAGGCTGGCGGAGGATTCGGCCCCGGCCTGAATCTCGGCATCGCTCAACATGGTGGTGAGGCCGTCCGAGCACAGAATGTAGAGGTCGCCGCGCTGCACCTGCTCCTCGCGCACGTCGACGGCGATGTCCTTCTCGCCGCCGAGGGCGCGAGTGACGACGTTCTTGAGCGGATGCACCCGCGCCTGGTCGAGGGAGAGGAAACCCGCCACCACCTGCTCGTTGACCCAGGTGTGGTCCTGGGTCAGCAGCTCGAGCTGGCCGTCGCGCAGCCGGTAGGCGCGACTGTCGCCG
Organism: Acidobacteriota bacterium; assembly: GCA_039028635.1. Taxonomy (NCBI): domain Bacteria; kingdom Pseudomonadati; phylum Acidobacteriota; species Acidobacteriota bacterium. The sequence goes on along the minus strand of JBCCHV010000007.1, from coordinate 95,775 downwards.
ACGTGGGCGATGGCCGCTTGATCGTCATCGAGCAGAAAGCCGACCACCGTCGTCCCCATGCCGAAGAGGCGCCGGTCCTCGCGAATGGCGTACATCACCCGATCGTGAGCCAGACGCACCGCCATCTTGAGCACGTTGGTCTGGCGCCGCAGGCGCGGCTCCGGCACGAAGGGCCAGGTCGCATCCTGGTGCGACGTCTTGTCGACGAAGTCCTTGATCGTGCGCACGGCGAGCTGCGAGGCGACTTCGCCGTGCCGGTGGCCGCCCATGCCATCGGCCACCAGGTAGAGGTTTTGACTCGAGTCGATCTCGAAATAGTCTTCGTTGTGAGACCGAGTGAGCCCTCGGTCGGTCAGACCGTAAGCCTTCACGGAGACCATCAGCTCCCCCTCCCGAAGAGACCGGAGCGCGGTCGTTTGGAGCTCCGCACCTCGTCGAGCTGACGGCGAATGGTCTCGTCCTCACCGCCCCAGGTGAGGGCCTGCTCGTAGTATTTCTCGGCTTGCGTCAGACGCCCCCCGCGGGCGTGCAATCGTCCCGCGGTCTTGAGGTAGGTGACGTTCATGGGGGCGAGCTCGCAGGCCTTGGCGATCGCCGTCAGAGAGCGCGACATCCAGCGCTGCTGATGACTGCAGGCGAGAGCCAAATTGTACCAGCCGAGGGCGTTCTCGGGCTCGGCCTTGGTGGCTCGATCGAAGTTGTCGGCCGCCTGGAGATAATTTTTTTCGCGGTAGGACTTGACGCCGCGCTGCAGGTAAACCCGCGCCAGCTGCGCCGAATCGACCCCCTGCTGGTCCGCCTCCGGATTGGCCAGCTCGAGATCGTGCTGGCGCCGGCGCTCGGCGTTGAGGAGGACGTTGAAGGCCTCCGTCAGATCTTGGAAAGCGACCTCGGCATCGGCCTTTTCGGCCCCCTGGAAGCGATCCGGATGGCGCTCACGGGCCATCGCCTTGAAGCGCTCCCGGATCTGGGCGTCGGTCGCATTCTGGCCGAGGCCCAGGATGTCGTAGTAATTCTTGGCCACTCTGATCGATCCCGAGGGTAAAGGCGAAATGCCTGGATCCTGATCTCCGCGGAGCGCACGCGGCCGGATCTATCGACGCTTTATTCTATACAAACGTCCTGCAGTCGCGCGAACCGGTTCCGCCACATTGCGGTCTCGACTCAAGCTCCGCAGATCCCTGACCGACAATCTCGGCACCATGCGCACCGCTGCGCCGACCGGAGTGCGGGGATTATGCACCAAGGCGGAGGCAATCTTGTATTTACTGACCCAACGACGCGATCGCAGGATGTGCTCGAGAACCTCCTCGACCACCAGCCGACTGTAGGAAATCTGCTCGATCTCCTGCTCGGTGACGGCATTGAACTTGAGTACCGCGACCGCGACATAAGGATTCGGATCCCGCACCAGGATGGCGCGCAGGCTGTGGCGAGCGCCGCGGGTCAAGCGCATGCGAGCCGGCACCGGAAGCATCCGGATCTGGGATTCCGTCAGCCCGGTGAGCTCGTCCGCCGGCTCCTCGCCCTCCTCCGGCGGTAGCTCGTCTTGCACTTGGGCGATGGCCGCCTCGAGCTCCTCGTCCGTCGCCTCGTACTCGGGATGATCCGGTTCCAGATCATCGCGCCGCGGCCGCGGCAAGAGGTGCTCCCGGTACTCGCGAATGCGCCGCCGGGAGTAGCTGCTGACCTGAGGATTGCCCTCCAACGCATCGAGGACCGCCGGCTCCTCGACCACGACATCTTGGCGCAGCAGCAAAAGCTCCTGGAAGTCCGGCTCGAGATTGCCGGCGAGCTCCACCAGTAGCTCGCGGGAAACGTCGCGCCGCGCCAGGATGGTTTCCATGATCAGCGGATGGCGCACCGAGCGGGCGAAGAAGGCGATCTCCGCCTGACTCGCCTGGCGCTCGAGAAAATGACTCACCATCTCGGGCTCGAGGCGGCGCAGAGCGGCATCGGCCTCGAGGGCGAGCTGGGGATCCTCGCCCGCCGAAAGGGCGACCTGAACCGGGATCAGATCGGCCGGCTCGACCGGCAGCAGTCCCTGGGCCGCCAGCGACTTGAGCTGGCGATTGTCTCCCGTGACGACTTGTTGGAGAAGATCGTCGGAGCGAGCGGTCACACCGCCGGAGCCTCGGTCTGGAGGCCCTCCACTACTTCGAGGTCGATACGCACATCCCGAACCACCTGGCCGGCCGAGCCATCGAGCGGGAAGGGCCGACCGTTGACGTGCACTTCGACGCCGGCGGCATTGCCGATCTTGCGCAACAGGACCTCGGACTCCGCCGTCAACGACAGGGACTCTCCCTGCACGTGCAGCTCGCTGAGACGCTGACGGCCGTCGATCAGCGCCTCGACCCAGCACTCGGCGGTGAAGTCGAGGGTCACCTCGAGGGGTGCCCTCGGCACCGCTGCAGCAGCCGCCTCGGGGCTTGGCGCCATCGTGGCCGGCAGGGCGGCAGGGGCGGCGCCGCGCAACACCGGAGCCGCATCCTCCGGCGGCGACGGCACCGCCGCCGCGGGCGCCTCTTCGGCGGGCGCGGCGGAGCGGCGATTCTCGAGATAGAAGGCGACGTAAACCGCCAGTGCCACCATCAGCGCGACGGCCAGGGCGAGCAGCAATCCGTGACGCAGGACGGAGCTGCGGTGACGCGGCGTGACCGTCCCCTCGTCGTCGAGAGCCTCCATCTCCTCGTGAGCCGAGAGGTAGAAATTGACCACTTCGTCGGGACTCAGTCCGACGTAGCGTGCATACTCGCGCAGGAAGCCACGGGCGAACACCGGCGCCGGCAGTAGATCGAAGCGATCCTGCTCCATCGCCTTGAGGTAACGGAGGCTGATCTTGGTGCGGTCGGCGATCTCTCGCAGGTCGATCTCACGCACCTCCCGCTGGCGCCGCAGCCAGCGCCCGAAGGACGCCTCGTCAGCGCTCGATCCTTCCTTTTGCCATGGCGGTTTACGCCCCTCGTCGGACGAACCGAGGGCGTCGTCCGAAGGGGACCGCGGGGTCCGCTGGCGCGGCATCGGTGAGATCTGCGGCTCTCCCATCTCTAAACTTAAGATTGTACCAGACTTAACCATATCAAGCCCATGCCCCGGAAGGGCACCACGGGCGCCTCCGGCCGGCACTCGTCCCCACCGGCCTCAACCACCGGCGAGCAGCTTGGCTCGGCGCCGCACCGGCGGCGCCGCCCGGCGGTCCCGGGCGAGGGCCCGCTGGTCCGCCTTCTTGAGCAGCGGCAGGAGCGCCAAGGCGGTGGCGAGGGGCGTCCGGCGATTGCTGCACAGGGCCCGCCGGATGCCGTAGCGCTGGCCCCAGCGGCGGCTGCGGGCGATCACCTCGAGCACCGCCGGATTGACGTCCTCGCGCTGCAGCAGCGGCGCCAGCAGGCCCTCCGTCAGCCGCGGATTGTCGAGCAGTGCCGCGATCACCGCCGGACTGGGGTCGCTGCGCGCATGGCTCATCAGAACCGGCCCGGCGCGCTTGGCGAGGGCGATTTTCTCGCCCAAGGAGAGGCCGGTGAAGCGGCGGATGAGATGACGGTCAGCGGCCCGCCGCAGGGTGGGTCGGACCCGCATCTCGGTCCCGAGGGCCGCCAGATCGCGCCAGAAGAGCGTCGGCAGCAGCTCGAGGGCCCGGGCCTCCGGCGTCTGCGGATGAAAGGCGATGTCCCGGCGCAGCTCGTAGACGTGACGCAGGGCCGGCCGGCGAAGCAGAGCGACGATCACCTCGGAGCCGGCGAAGGGGTTGCGCAACGCCTGCCTCGCGGCGGCGCCCCGTAGCTGTTCGTCGGGCAGCTCGCGAACCAAGCGCAGGAGCTCTTCCGCCTCCACCTGGCGTAGGCGGCTGGCGAGGTCGGCAGCGGCGGACTCGTCCATGGCGAAATGGTATCGATACCGGCTCCCGTTGTGTGCTATGTTGCGCTTTCTTCACGATGGCTGTTTCAAGAGACACCCGAGGCCAGATCGAGAAGGGCAACTTCGATGCCCTCGAGGATGACTGGCTGGCGCGAATCGACCAGGACGCGACGGATCTGGACTACTTCGTCGGGACGGCGCGAGCCCTCGTCGGCAGCGGCGAGCAGGATCGTGCCCGCACCCTTCTGGGAGTGCTCGACGAGCAGCTCCAGGAGCGCAAGTTCTGGGGCCTGCGGCTGGCTCTCCTCGAGCTCGCCGGACCGCTGCTCGCCGGCGACGACCTGCACGCCGCCATTCTCGAGACCCTGCGTCAGATCTACAGCGGGCGCCAGGCCCTCGAAGGGATGATCGAGACGGTCAATCTGCACCTCGCCCCCAAGGACCTCAAGAAGGTCTGGGAGAAGGTCGACCGGCTGCGCTCCCTGATGCAGTTCGAGCGCGGCTCGGTGGTACTGATGGACGGCAAGGGCGCCGGCCGCATCGTCGACACCAACTTCGCGCTCAAAGCCTTCAAGGTCGACTTCGACCGCATCTCCGGCATGAACGTCGGCTTCCGGGCCGCCGCCAAGCTGCTGACGCCTCTGCCCGAAGGGCACATCCTGCGGCGCAAGCTGGAGGACCCGGAAGGCCTCAAGAAGGCCGCTCAGGGAGATCCGTCGGAAGTGCTCCGAGCGCTGCTCGAAAGTTACGACCGCCCCCTGAAGGCAGGCGATATCAAGTCGGCCTTGCACGGCGTGGTCACCAGCTCCAAGTGGACTTCCTGGTGGGCCGCCGCCCGCAAGCATCCGCAGGTGCTCGCCGGCCCCAAGCAAACCTACACCTGGGCGGAATCGAGTGGCGACGCCGTCGAGTCGGTGTGGATCGCCTTCCGCAAAGCCCCGGTGCGTCAGCGCATGAGCATGCTGCGCCGCGATGGCTCGCGGGACGAAGACTTGCGCGCTCAGATGGGCGCCGAGCTCGCCAAGACGGCGGTGGAATCGCTGGTCACCGAGCCCGGCCTGGCTTTCGAGATCTGGTACGCCCTGCAGCGCGCCGGCCTACCGACGGAAGACCTGCCCTGGTCGCCGGCTGCCCTGATCGGCGAGACCTCCAATCTCAAAAAGCTGTTCGGCGGCATCGAGGATCGCTCTCTGCGCGAAGAGGCCTACCGCCTGGTCTTCGAAGAGCGCGACGACCACCTGGGCGTCTTCCTCGACCGCATCGCCCACGAGCCGGACACCCGCGCCGTCGAGGTACTGGCCCGCAGCCTCCAAGGCAGCAAGGGCTTCGAGCGTTTCCTCGACGCCACCCTCACCCAGCCCCACCGCGCCCCGGGCGCCTTCGTGTGGTTCGCCGAGGGTGCTTCCGAGGACGAAAGCCTGCGCCAGCGCAACCCACTGCGTCTGCTACAGCAGATTCTGGTCTACCTCGGTCGCGACGAGCTCGCCCCCTACCGCCTGCGCCTAAAGAAGCTGTTCGAGTCCGGCAACACGGTGCCGCGACTGCTCTCGGCTCTGACTGCCGAGCAGGCCTCCGCCGCGGTCGATGCCATCGACCGAGCCGGCATGCTCGAAACCTACGAGCGCGAAGAGCTGATCACCGCCCTCGAGCTGCGCTTCCCGGAGCTGCGCGGCGATGGGGAGGTCAGCGACATCCTCTACGCCACCGAGGAGTCGATCAGCGCCAAGCGTGCTGAGTTCGAGAACTTGGTGTCGGTGGAGATTCCGGCCAATCGCAAGGCGATCGAAGAAGCCCGCGCCCTCGGCGACCTGCGCGAGAACTTCGAGTACAAGTCGGCCCGCCAGCGCCACGAGTACCTGTCGTCGCTGATCGCCAGCCTCAACCACGATCTCAGCCGGGTTCAGCCCATCCGCTTCGAGCAGATCGACCCCTCGCAGGTGCGAGTCGGCACCCGGGTCCGCCTGACCGGGGGAGCGAAGGACACCGTGCTGACGATTCTCGGACCGTGGGAAAGCGACCCCGACAACGGCATCGTCTCCTATGAGTCGGAGCTCGCCGCCGGCCTGCTCGGCAAGGCCCCCGGCGAGACCGCCGAAGTCGCCGGCCAGAGCCTCACCGTCGAGGCCATCGAGCTCGCCCGCTCCTGACCCTTCGGGGAACTTTCTCCGCTCGGCGCGGGTCTCTATCGAGGAAGGCTCTCTCACCGGATGGCCGGTGCAGAGCTCGACGCTTTCCGAGAGACCGATCGTGACCGCCGCTTCTCAAGCCCGCGACCTACAGATCGTCGAACGTCATCGCTATGGCGACGACAGCGCCTTCGAAGAGGTCTACGCCCACCACGCCGAGATGGTGTTCAACCTCTCCTGGCGGCTGAGCGGCAACCGCGATCAAGCCTCTGACCTCACCCAGGAAGTGTTCTTGCGGGTGTTTCGCCACTTGGCGAAGTTCCGCGGCGGGGCCAGCCTCAAGACCTGGATCTACCGCATCGCCCTCAACCACTGCCGGAGTGAGCTGGGGCGCACCCGCTTGCCGGCGGTTTCGGACGATGAAGAGACCCTCGGCCGCCTGCCCGATCCCCGCCGGAGCCCCGAGGAACGGGCCGCCGCCGAGGACGCCGGCCGCCAGGTCGCGAAGGCCCTCGGCGGTTTGCCGCGGCGCTTCCGCGAGGCGGTGGTGCTGCGCGACCTGGAAGGCCTGACCTACCTCGAGATCGCCGAGGTCACCGGCGTGCGGGTCGGCACCGTGCGCTCCCGCCTGGCCCGCGGCCGGGAGCGCCTACGGCGTATTTTGGAGAACACCTGATGAGCGGACACGCCTCCCTCGAGCTACTCTCCGCCTACCTCGACGGCGAGCTCCCGGCGAACACCCGCCGGCGGGTCGAGCGCCACGTGGCGGACTGCCCCAGCTGTCGCACCGAGCTCGCCTCGCTGCGCCGAGTGGTCGGTCGCCTACAGCACCTCGAGCGCGCCGCGCCGCCACCGATCCTGGCGCAGCACGTCCAGCGTCGAATCGCCCTCGAAGGGCCCCGTCAGGGCTTCATCGAGAGCCTCGAAGATCGCTTGCGCAACGTCGGTCGCGACATGTCGGTCTTCTCCCTCTTCGGGGTCATCATCGCCCTGCTGCTCTTCGCCTACCTCTTCTCTGTCGCCCTCGAGCGCGCCGAGCGCAGCGGCTCGGAGGTCATCGTCGGACCAACCGTCGACTGGGCGGAGCCGGAAATGCAGCAGGTCCAGATCGCGGAACGCACCTTCGAGTGGCACGGGGACGGCTGGCGCCAGCGCGGCCTGAGCGCCGAGGCCGAGGGGCAAGAGCTGTCCTGGAGCGACGGACTCCGCCGCTACCCGTGGATCTCCGAGCTGGAGGATCCGGCCGGGGCGGTGACGCTGCGCGACGGCGACACCGTGGTGACGATTCGTCCACCACGCCCCTGAAGTCCTCGGCCGCAGCGATATCGCGGCGCGGCGACGCCTCGAAAACGATATGATCCGCCCGTTCGCGGAGAGGATCGCGAACCGTTTTCGAGAGAGATCCCATGATTCCAGCCGTTCTTTCGGGGGGGTCCGGCACCCGCCTCTGGCCTGTCTCCCGCGCCTCCTTCCCGAAGCAATTCAACCTCCTGCTCGATGAGTCCCTGCTCCTCAAGACGCTGCGGCGGCTGCAGCCCCTCGGGGAGCCGCGGGTGATCGCCGTGCGCGGTAGCGAGCATCTCACCGGGACAACTCTGGAGCAGGCTGGCATCGCGCCGGACCGCGCCCTCTACGAGCCCTCTGCGCGCAACACCGCGCCGGCCGTCGCTCTGCTCTGCCGCCAGCTCGAGCTCGAGGGCCGCCGCGACGAAATCGTGGGGATCTTCCCGGCGGACCACCTGATCGCCGACCAGGCGGCCTTCGAAGCCGCCGTCGAGATCGCCGCCCGCTGTGCCTCCGAGGGGCCGGTGGTGACCCTCGGCATTCGCCCCACGGAGCCCGCCACCGGCTATGGCTACATCGAGGTCTCCGACCAGCTCCTGGTCGGAGAGCCCCCCCTGGCCGCCTACCGCTCCCTCGGCTTCCGCGAAAAGCCCGACCGCCAGACGGCGGAAGACTTCCTCGCCGCCGGCCGGTTCTTCTGGAATGCCGGCATGTTCGTCTTCCGAGCCGACACCATGATCGCCGCCTTCGAACGCTTCATGCCCGAACTCTGGTCGGGCCTCCGTCGCTTGCGGTCGGACCTCGGCAACCTCGCCGAGGTCTATGGCGACCTTCCCAGCGAAAGTCTCGACTACGGGATCATGGAAAAACTCGAAGAGCTCGCCACGGTGCCTTGCGGCATCGGTTGGAGTGACCTCGGGAGCTGGGACGAAGTCGCCCGCGTCCGGTCTTCCGGCGAGAACGTCGTCGAGGTCGAGGGCGAGGGCAACTTCGTCTTCCCTCACGGCTCGCGGGTCTACGGATTGGCGGGGGTCTCGGACCTGCGCATCGTCGATACCGCCGACGCCCTGTTGATCACCCGCCGGGGCGCCACCCAAGGCGTCAAGGAAGTGGTCCGGCAGCTCGCCGCCGCGGGGCGTTCCGAGGCCCATCAACACGCCTTCGAGGAGCGCCCGTGGGGGTCCTTCGAGATCCTCCGGGACAGCGACCGGTTCAAGTCGAAAATCCTGCGCGTCGCGCCCGGCCAGCGACTCTCCTACCAGTCCCACCGACACCGCAGTGAACACTGGGTAATCGTCCAGGGCACCCCCCGCATCGTGCTCGACGGCGAGATCTTGGCGCCCAGCGCTGGCGAAGCGGTCTTCATCCCCCAAGGCGCCAAGCACCGCATCGAAAACCCCGGTGCGGAGGTCGTCGAGATCGTCGAGGTTCAGATCGGCAGCTACTTCGGCGAGGACGACATCGTGCGCTACGAAGACGACTACGACCGCGATTAGCAGGCTGCTGAAAAAGTCCGCTTCGCGACTTTCCCAACGCTGCTAGCTGTTTGCTCCCGGGGCGCCCGGCCCGAAAAAGTTCGATTGTCGGCGGCCCGCGTAGGGGCTCACCCCGTCCAGGGCGGCCCCGTCTCACGGCTTCGCCGCCGGGCCGGGGGCGCCCAGCCCTCTCGGGCCCGGTCGCAGGCTGCCGACGACTTTCTCAGCAGCCTGCTAGGCGCGAGGCGGTAGTACCGTCGAGCCAACCCTCCAGGCGCAAAGTAGTGCTGCGAGCCAAACGGCCCGCGCGCTCGCCCAGACGGCCCCTCCCATGGGCTGTCGACATTTGACCGTTTTCCCTCAAGTCCATAGGATTGCGCTCGTTACAAGAGTTTTAGTGCGGGCCTACCTCCTCCCGGAGGGGCTCCAGTGTGTCGATCGGGAGCGGCGAGCTCCCGTCCAGGGGCTGATCGAAAACACCGAGTCCATCGGTATCCAAGAGGAGGGTTGTAGATGAAGCTCAACCAGAGCCAACCGGGCTGGATCGTCATCGGCGTGGTCGCCGTCCTGATGATCGCCAGCGCCCTGCCGGCCGTCGCCGGTGCCAAAGAAGACATGCATGCCGAGATGATCACCATCTCGGACGAGCTCGCCACCATCAAGGGCAATCCCGCCGAGGCGGCGCGCGCCCGCCAGCTACTCGATCGCTACGCTCGCCTGAGCGACGCCCTCGGCGGCGATGATCCCGGCAGCGTGCTCGACGCCCGCATCGGACCGGGGACTCAGAACGTTGTGCCGACCCTGCCGCCGGCCTGCGTCACCGCCGCCCCCGGCACCGGCAGCAGCTCGCCCGGCGCCCCGGTCGACGATGTGACGCCGGTCATGGACACCATCGCCATCGCCGGCGCCGGTCTGTTCATTATCGACGTCGACGTCACCATCGACATCACCCACACCTTCGCCGGCGATCTCGAGTTCTTTCTGACCTCGCCGGCGGGAACCATCGTCACTCTGTCGACCGACAACGGCGGCGGCAATGACGACATCTTCGCTGGCACCCTGTTCGATGATCAGGCCGGCATCGCCAACCCGCCAGGGCCGGTCGACGACACGACCTACACCGATGGAGTCGCCGCAACGACGGTGGCCCCGGAAGAGCCCCTGGGAGCCTTGCTCGGCGAAGATCCGAACGGTACTTGGACCCTCGACGTCATGGACGATGCCGGCGGTGACTCCGGAACCGTCAATAGCTGGTCCCTGGCGATCACCACTCTGCCGGGTCCGCCGATCTTCGATCCCGTGGCCTCCGGTTCGAACAGCCCGGGGACGCCTTTCGACGACGTCACCCCGGTTTCCGACACGATCGTCATCTCCGGCGCCATCAACGCAATCTGTGGCCTCAATCTCAACACCGACATCACTCACACCTTCGCCTCCGACATCGAGATGTTCTTGACCTCGCCGGCGGGCACGGTCCTCACCATCTCGACGGACAACGGCGGCGGCAACGACGATGTCTTCGCCGGCACCACCTGGGGTGACGGCGCTGGCTCGGTGGCACCTCCGGGCAGCGCCGACGACTTCTCCTACACCGACGGGGTTGCAGCGACGGCGCTGGCTCCGGAGGAAGCCTTCAGCAACCTGATCGGCGAGGATCCCAATGGCACCTGGACCCTCGACGTGATGGACGATGCCGGCGGCGACTCGGGCACCTTGAACAGCTGGGGCATCGACTTCACCACCTGCTCCTGCACCATTCCCGAGGCAGACCTGAGCCTGGTGAAGACCGGCGCCGCCGTCGGCAGCGACATCATCTGGACCCTCGAAGTCACCAACAACGGTCCCGATGACGCCACCGACGTGGTGGTGACGGACATGCTCGATGCCTGCACCACCTACGTCAGCGACGACTGCGGTGCCCTCAATGTGCCGCCCTGGACCTGGAACGTCGGACCGCTGGCCAATGGAGCCTCGGCGACCTGCAACATCACCGTTGACGCCTCCGGGTGCCCGCCGGGCGATGTCCTCAACTCGGCCACGGCGACCGCCCTCGACGGCGACCCGGTGACCGCCAACAACGACTCGAGCGCCACCGTCGGCATTGGTAGCGTGCTCGAGATTCCGACCCTCGGTGGAATCGGGTTGGTGGTTTTGATCGGCCTTCTGGCCCTCGGCGCCATGACCCTCCTGCGCCGGCGCAGCGTCTAACCCACTGCCAAGGTTCGCAGGCCGAACCGAAGTCACGAGAAACGCCGGAGCGCAACGCTCCGGCGTTTTCTTTTGGGACCGTGGCCTGGCGGAGCCGCCCCCAGCGAGAAGAAAAAGCTACCAGGCCGGTTGGCCCGCGACCGTCGGCACCCAGGCGAGGGCCACCAGGCGCACCTCGATGTCGGTGCGCCGCGGCTTGACCTCGACCGTGTCGAGCTCTAGGAGCTGGGGATCGTAGCGCTCCTTGAGGGCGTCGATCTCGGCCTCGAGATCGGCCTGGAGCTCCGCCATCTGGCGTTCGTAGGACGCCACGTTCTCCTGCGCCCGTCCGACATCCTGGCCTTGCTTGTAGCTCCGGCCGACGCCGCGAACGGCGGTGCTCAGGCTGCGCTTGCGGCCGCCGAAGAGCGCCCCCAGCAGGCTGCTCCCCAGGGCCACCGCGGTCTGCAGCTTGGCATCGCGGGCCTGATCGCGCTCGCGCTCGACCGCCTGCTCTGCCTTGCGCTTGCGCTCGGCGAGGGTGTCGAGCTTCTTTTCGGCCTTGTCGCGCAGCTTGTCGACCGCCTGGTCTCGCGCCTCGCGCGCCTGATCTCCCAGCCGAATGCGGAAGTCGCGTTCGCTCTCGCCCGCCGCCGACACCATCTTCAGGCTCGGGCAGCGATGCAGGGTGAGGCGGCGCTCGCGATAGAGGGCATCGGAGAAGGCTCTCTTCCAAGAGGTGTAGCTGCGCTGCGAGCCGGCGGCGGCGGACAGCTCGGCGAAGGCCGCCGTCGGGATTGCCGGTTCATCCTCGAGATCTTCGAGGCGCAGCTCCGTCTGCCGCGCCTCGTACCAGTCGACGGCGGCCACGTCCGCCGGCAGCTCGGCGAGCAGCGCCACCTCCTCGCTCTCGTCGACCTCCTTGCGGCTATCGACGAAGTGCACCCGGCCGAGGCCGAGGAGGGCCGGCTGGTAGGTGAGGTCCGAGCCCGGTCGGCCCCGCAGGGCGAGAAAACGCTGCTCGATCGCCGCCGGCAGAACCGGCCGCGGTGGCGGCGCGGTGGCCGGGGGGGCGGGTGCTGGAATCGCTTCCGGTGCCGGCGCCGCGGTCACCGCAGCCGCCGGGGCCGTCGCCGGAGGTGCCTCCTCGGGCGTCAGGCGATCGATCTGGGAGCGCGTCAGCGGCCCCCTCAAGTAGGACATCGCCCAGCGCGTCTGGAAGATCTCGGGGCCGTCCTCGTGGACGTTGTGGAGCAGAAAGACGCGCTTGCCGAGGCCCGCCAGAATCTCCTCCATCGCCTGGCGATCGAAGCCCGCCGCGCTCGCCGCCGCTCCTTCGAGGCCATCGAGCACTCGTGCCTTGTCGCGCTCCGTCTGCAGGCGGCCGAGAAACCAGGTGCCGATGTTCGACAGGGCCTTGTAATCGAGGTCGACCGGGTTCTGGGTCGCCAGCACCAACCCGAGGCCGAAGGCGCGGGCCTGTTTGAGCATGGTGAGGAGCGGCTGCTTCGAGGGCGGATTGGCCACCGGCGGCAGGTAGCCGAAGACCTCGTCCATGTAGAGCAGGGCGCGCAGGCTCGAGGTCCCCGGCCGGCTGCGCATCCAGCCGAGGGTCTGGTTGAGCAGCAGGGTGACGAAGAACATGCGCTCCGCGTCGCCGAGATGGGCGATCGAGAAGATCGCCACCCGCGGCTTGCCCTCGGGGTTGTAGAGCAGACGGTCGACGTCCAGGGGCTCGCCCGACATCCAGGTCGAGAAACCCGGCGAGGCGAGCAGGTTGTTGAGCGCCATGGCGAGGCCGAAGCGATCCTTCTGCGGGAAGAAGGAGTCGATCGGCAGCACGCCGACCTTCTGCATCGGCGGGTTCTGCACCTGATGGATGAGCTGACCGAGATCGAGGTCGAGGCCGCTGCGCCAGGCCCGCTCGAAGAGATTGGCGAGCAGGATGTGCTCGCGGCTCTGCACCGGATCGGCATCGATTCCGATCAGCCCGAGGAGCCCTTGAACCGTCACCGCGACCCGTTCGCGCAGCAAATCGGCCTCCGCCACCAGCTCCGGCGGCGGTGCAGAAAAGGAGGAAAGGACCGACACTGGACGCCCGGCATCACTCCCCGGCGTGTAGATGGCGAAGTCGGCCTTCTCGCGCAGCCGCCGAATGCGCTCACCGGTCTGCCCCCACTGGCCGAGCCCGTTGCGCCACAGCTCCGCCTGGGCCGCCGCGAACTCCTCCGGCGTCTTACCCGCCCGCCGGGCGGCATCCTCGTCGACCCAAGGACGGAACTCCTCCGGCGACAGGTCCGGAAAGGTCAGCAGGAGATTGCCCAAGTCGCCCTTGGGGTCGATGATCAAGGCCGGCACACCATCCATCGCCGCCTCTTCGAGCAGACAGACGCACAGACCGGTCTTGCCGCTGCCGGTCATGCCGACACAGACGGCGTGGGTCAAGAGATCCTTCGAGTCGTAGAGCAGCGCTTCGTCCTGTCCCTCGCCGGTCTTCAGGTCGTAGGGCCGGCCGAGGTAGAACGCTCCCAGCTTTTCGTAGATGTCCGCCTGCAAGCTCATCACCACTCCTCGAGGACGCGCCGGTCGAGCGCGAAGGCCATGATCAGCGTCCGCTGCTCGGCCGAAAAGTTGTTGTCGGAGATCACCACCATCAGGTCTCGCCCATCGGCCAGCGGCGGCCCCAGGGCGATGCCTTCGAGATTATCCATCGGCACGCCGAAATCCCCCAGATCGAGGACCAGCGTCTTCACCGGCACCGCCGCGCCGACGAGGCCGTCGTCGCGCACGTCGACGGCAGCGGCGAGATCGAACAGATAGCAGCGCACCGTCGTGCCGACCCCGACCGAAAAGGAGCGCTCGAGGGCCAGGAAGCGATGCCCTTCGAGGGCCACCAGCTCGACCAAGCCGGCGGTGCGCAGGGCATCCGCGGGAACCGCCGCAGCGACCACCGGCTCAGTGCGATAGGCGTGCTCGACGGGATCCCCGCCGGCGGCGAGGTCGTAGCCCAGCAGGCGCACCCGGCTCGGCCGACCGACATCCGCTGCCGGGCCGTCCTGCACCAAGGCGTTCTCGGTGCCGACCCACAGCCAGTCCGTCTCCGCCTGATAGGTCAAAGCCTCGAAACCGAGGTTGAAGCGTATCCCCCGCTCACCGGTCCCATCGGGTAGGAACTTGGTCGGCACCGGCAGCGCTTCCTGCTCCTCGCCGGCACGCGAGAAGAGCCGCACGAAGGGGGCGACGCCGGCCCGCGTGTCGCCTTCCGACGAGACGTAGAGACCGCGTCCCGGAACCCAAGCCAGCCCCTCCGGATCGATGCTGTCGCGAGGAAATGGCTGGCCATCCGAGCGCAGCGTGGTGACGCCGTTGACCTCGACGTCCCCAGCGTCCAGGCGGCCGTCCGAGAGATCGATCGCCAGGCTGTAGAAGCGTGCCGGGGCGTACTCGCTGCGGTCGTCCGAGAGGGCGAGGTAGATGCCCTCCTCGGGGAGGTAGACCAGCGCCGAGAGGCCCCCGATCTCGGTGTCGCCGTAGCGTGTGCCGGTCGCGATCTCGGCGAAACCCAGGAACTCGAAAGGAGCCGGCGGCTGGGTCGTCGCCGGATCGCTCGGGCGCTCGACCATCGGCAAGGTCCCGCCGCAAGCCCAGGAGAGCAGCAGCAGAAGACAAACCAGCCCTCGCAGCACCAGCAATTCCCGCCGATGGCGCCGGCTCCAGCCCCCGGCCCGTCCTGGGGCGAGGGCGAGCCGCCGATTCACGGAAAGATCCCCATCGCGTTGTAGGCCACCGCCACCTTGTCGATGGCGCTGACGAAAGCGGCCGTCCGCAGGTCGGCCTTGGCGCCGCAGCGCTCGCGCACTTCGCGAATCTCACCATAGGCTTCGATCATGGTCTCCTCGAGACCGGAATCGACGATGTCCGCTTCCGAGGCACCATGGGCCACCTGGGCATAGATCGACTGGTCGAAGGCCTTGCCGGTGAGCTCTTCGACGGCCGACAGGATGCGGGCGTTGGCGGCCTGCTCGAAGCGCCGGTTGAGGCGCCCGAAGCGCACGTGCGAGAGATTGCGCAGCCACTCGAAGTAGGACACCGTCACGCCGCCGGCATTGAGGTAGACATCCGGTAGCACCAGCACGCCGCGCTCCCGCAGCAGGTCGTCGGCGGCGGCGGTCAGTGGTCCGTTGGCGGCCTCGGCGATCACCCGGGCCTGCACCCGCGGCGCGTTGTCGCGGGTGATCTGTCCCTCGAGGGCCGCCGGCACCAGGATGTCGCAGTCGAGCTCGAGGGCGTCGAGGGACTGCGGCAGGTCGCGGGCCCCGGGAAAACCGAGGATCGAGCCGGTGGCCTGGCGATGCTCGATCACGTCGTCGACATCGAGACCGGCCTCACAGTGGATGGCGCCCTCGTACTCGGCGAGACCCACCAACCGAGCGCCGCCCTGCTGCAGAAAGCGCGCCGCATGGGAGCCGACGTTGCCGAGCCCTTGCACCACCACCCGCTTGCCTTCGAGGCCCGTCGCCAGCCCGAGGGCCGCCATATCGGGGGCGTTCTCGCAGGCTTCCCGAATGCCGAAGAAGACGCCTCGGCCGGTGGCCTCCGAGCGGCCGCGGATGCCGCCCTGCCCCACCGGCTTGCCGGTGACGCAGGCGAGAGCATCGAGGGGCTCCGTGGTCAGCGAGCTGAAGGTGTCGAGAATCCAGGACATCTCGGTGCCGCCGGTACCGTAGTCCGGCGCCGGCACATCGACGCCGGGCCCGATGAACCCCTTGCTGTAGAGCTCGAAGGTGTAGCGCCGGGTGACGCGCTCGATCTCCTCGTCGGAGAACCGCCCGCGCTCGATGCGGACGCCACCCTTGGCGCCCCCGAAGGGCACGTTGACGACGGCACACTTGTAGGTCATAAGAGCGGCCAGCGCCTGGACCTCCTCCTCGTCGACGTTGGGGGCATAGCGAATGCCGCCTTTGACCGGCAGCTTGTGGTGGCTGTGCTCGGCTCGCCAGGCTCGGACCACCTCGATCGAGCCGTCGTCCCGCTTGAGCGGGAACTCCATGCTGTAGGTGCGATTACAGATCTTGATCTGGGCCAACAAACCGGCCGGATGGTCGGTGAGGGCAGCAGCCCGATCGAAGACCCGGTTGACCTGCTCGAGAAAGGCGCGACCGCTCGTCATCGATGACCCTCCCTCCGTTGAAAAACGTCGGGCCGAGGAGCCCGCCCGCAGAGGTGCGATCCGAAGAGCTCGAGAACCACTCCCGAGGTTCCCCCGATAGCTGGAGAGAATACCGGAAGATCTACCCACAACCGACCTCGCAGCGAGCGCCGGTCAAGTTCCCGAGATCCAGGTTTGACGCTAGTTTATCCCTCTCCCGGAAGAACTTCTTCACCTTGCTTCGAGCGGTCGCCCTACGCTATCCTCTCGGCGTAGCTCTCCATGATTGCTGAATTTCAATGCGCAGCGCCGACACCGGTTCGGACAACCGCGGCGGTCGATTAATGTCTTTGAATCAGCGCAGAGTCGTAATCGTCGTCGCCAGTCCAGGAGAATTGAAATCGAGCGCTTCCGCGGATCTGCGGGTCACGGCCTCGGCCGTCCCCGGAAGCGTCGTTCGTCGAGCAGTACCTTGAGGAGGAAAACCGCAATGTTCGCAAAGCAGCGTTACTTCGCACCACTCGTCATCGCGCTGACGCTGGCCGTGAGCTTCGGCGGCGCCGCCCTGGCGGATGATTCCCACGGCGACGGGTATCAGAAAGAGGGACGGGATCTGCAGCTCGGGCTGGGCCTCGGCCTCGCCGACCCCGATGACATCGATTCCGCCGAGATCTACTACTCGGCCGCCCTGCGCTTCCGCATCGGTCGGCAGTACGACGAGCCCGTCTGGGATGGCGACAGCTATCGCGGCCGGCCGCCGGCGGATACCGGCATCCGCGGCTACCTCGAGCCCGAGATCTCCTACTGGTCGAGCTCCGACGACGGCGTCGACGAGTCCGATCTGCTGGTCGGCGTCAACCTGATCGGCGTCGTGCCGACGCGCAGCGCCGACTACTTCCTGGGAGTCGGTTTCGGGGTCCATTTCCTCGATGCCGAGGTCGATGACGGCACCGTCGACATCGACGACAGCGACGAGGCCATCGGTGGCAACCTGCAGGTCGGCGTCGACGTCAACATCAGCGAGAACGCCGCCCTCTTCGGCACCGGTCGCATCGACCTGCTGGAGGGCGATCGCAACGAGCGCCAGACGAAGATCTACGTCGGCGTGCGTTTCAAGCTCTAGCCCGACCTTCAACGTCGTCGTTGCAACGAGGCCCGGGACCGCGAAGCGGCCCGGGTCTCGTCGTTTCCGGCCCTCGTCTTCATTCTGAGCGATATCGACCGCACCCCGCCGCGCCATGACCGACTCTCCCGTCATCATCCTGGTGCAGCCGCAGCTCGGCGAGAACATCGGTTTCGTCGCCCGAGCGATGCGCAACTGTGGCTTGACCGAGCTGCGCCTGGTCCGCCCGCGACAGGCGTGGCCCAACCCCAAAGCGGTCGCCGCCGCCTCCGGTGCCGATGAAGTCCTCGAGCGGGCGCAGCTCTTCGAGAGCACCGCCGAGGCGGTCGCCGACCTCGAGCATCTCTACGCCACCACGGCGCGCCGCCGCGACATGGTCAAGGCCGTCGTCACTCCGCGCCAGGCGGCGGGAGAGCTGCGTCAACGGGTGGCTCAGGGATCGCCCTGCGGAGTCCTCTTCGGACCCGAGCGCACCGGCCTCGACAACGACGACGTGACGCGCTGCGACAAGATCGTCGAGGTGCCGCTCAATCCCGAGTTCAGCTCCCTCAATCTCGGTCAGGCGGTGCTGTTGGTCGCCTACGAGTGGTTTCAGACCGCTGCACCGGCGGGCGAGGAGATCCTCCCCCTCGGCGAAAGCCGGCCGGCGACCCGCGGTGAGGTGGAGAACTTTTTCGACCACCTCGAGCAAGCCCTCGACGCCAGCGGGTTCCTGCGGGTGCTCGAAAAACGGCCGGTGATGGTGCGCAATCTGCGCAATTTCTTCCTCCGCGCCCAGCCCACGGAGAAGGAGATTCGCTCGCTCCACGGTGTCGTCAAATACCTGTCCGGACACCGCTTCCGCACAAAAAAGGACCGGGAAGGCGCTGACATCTGACCTCCCCGGTCTGGTCTCAGGAGGTACGGCAGGCCAGGCCTTGGCCTGGCCTGCCGTCTCGCTTGGCCACCTTCCACCGCCGCTCGGCGATCCTCTGCCGAATGGAAGGTGCCCTCCTAGATAGAAAAGCGAGCTTGGGGTGCGAATCCAATAGTCGCCGCGTGAATTCCTCGTGAACAGCCCTCGGCCCGGACGCGAGCTCACCCCGAGAGCGACCGAAGGGCAACAAAAAGGCCCGGCGAATCGCCGGGCCTTCGGGTCGACACTGGGCTCCGCGAGGAGCCCGCGAGACGCTTACGAACGGTAGGCGTCGAGCTCCGACCAGGGGTCCTCTTCGATCACCTTCTTGACGTCGTTCATGAAGTGATCGGCATCGGCACCGTCGACCAGACGGTGATCGTAGGTGATCCCGAAGTAGGACATGGTACGGATCGCCAGCGTGTCGGCACCGTCGGCATCGGTACGCACCATCGGCCGCTTCTCGATCGCCCCGATTCCCAGGATGGCGACCTGCGGCTGGTTGATGATCGGCGTTCCGAAAAGGCTGCCGAAAACACCGGGATTGGTGATCGTGAAGGTGCCGCCGGCGGCCTCGTCGGGCTTGAGCTTCTTGTTGCGGGCACGATCCGCGAGATCGTTGGCGGTCTTCGCCAACCCCACCAGGTTGAGCTCGTCGGCATCCTTGATCACCGGCACGATCAGGCCGCGATCGAGGGCCACCGCCATACCGAGGTGGATGCGCTTCTTGTAAACGATGTTGGTGCCGTCGATCGCCGCGTTGAGCTTGCGGTGCTTCTTCAAGCCGGTGGTCACCGCCTTGAAGATGAACGGCATGTAGGTCAGCTTGGTGCCGTTGGCGGCCATGAAGCCGGCCTTGGCCTGCCGACGGATGCGATCGACGCGAGTGAAATCGAAATGAAAGACCGTCGTGACGTGCGCCGAAGTGTCCTTCGAGTAGCGCATGTGAGCCGACGTGATCTGCCGAATCTTCGACATCGGCTCGATCTCGACCTCTTCCCTCGGACCGTAGGCGGGCACCGAGAAACCGCTCGCCGCCTTGGCGGGAGCGGGCGCAGGAGCCGAGGGCGCCGGGGTCGGCGGAGCCGCCGCCGGGGCCGGAGCCGGAGCTGCCGGAGCCGGAGCCGCCGCTGCCGGGGCCGGAGCCGCCGCTGGAGCAGGCGCCGCGCCACGGTTCTCGAGATAGGCCATGATGTCGGCCTTGGTGACGCGACCCTTGACGCCGGTACCGGTCACCAGGGAGAGGTCGACCCCTTCTTCCTTGGCGATGCGCCGCACCAGCGGGCTGGCGAAGGGACGCTCGCCATCGCTGGCCGGGGCCGGAGCCGCCGCCGCTTCCTCGACCGGAGCCGGAGCCGGAGCCGCCGCCGCCGGAGCCGCTTCCTCAGCCGCCGGAGCCGCGGCCTCGGCCGGAGCCGCGGCGGCCGTCTCGCCAGCCTCGCCGATCAGCGCCACCACTGCGTCCACCGGCACGGTGTCGCCTTCCTGAGCCTTGATCTCGATCAGCGTCCCCGCCACCGGGCTGGGGATCTCGGCGTCGACCTTGTCGGTGGAGATCTCGAACAACGGCTGATCCCGGTCGACCTTGTCGCCCGGCTGCACCAGCCATCGGGTGATCGTGCCCTCGGCGATCGACTCGCCCATCTGGGGCATAACAACTTCCGTAGCCATAGACCTCTCCCTCGAGCCTGCTCGTTCTTTAGTAGCTTGAGAGCTGGCGCACCTGGGCGACCAGCTTTTCGACATTCGGCAAATAAAAGGCTTCCATCGGTGGACTGTAGGGTACCGGCGTATCGAGACAAGTCATGCGCTGCACCGGCGCGTCCAACCAGTCGAAGGCGGATTCGGAGATTCTCGCCGCCACCTCGCCGGCGAGGGAGCCGGTACGGGGCTCTTCACTGAGCACCAGCACGCGGCTCGTCTTGCGCACGGTGGCGAGAATGGCTTCGTCGTCGAGGGGTTTGAGGGTGCGCAGGTCGAGCACTTCGAGCTCGATCCCGTCACCGCTCAGGATCTCCGCCGCCTCCAGCGCGACGTGGAGCATAGCACCGTAGGTGATGATCGAGAGGTCGCGGCCCTCGCGGGCCAGGCGGGCCTTGCCGATCTCCACCGGCGCCGGATTTTCGGGCAGCTCGGCCTTGATCCGCCGGTAGAGGAACTTGTGCTCGAAGAAGAGCACCGGGTTGGGATCCTGGATCGCCGCCTGGATCAGTCCGTAGGCGTCTTCGACGGTCGCCGGGGCCAGGATCTTGAGGCCGGGCGCGCGGTGGAAGAATCCCTCCGGGTTCTGCGAGTGGAAAGCCGAACCGTGGACGTTGCCGCCGCACGGTCCCCGCACCACCATCGGCACCGCCGGTCCCCAGCGATAGTGATTGGGGGCGGCGAAATTGACGATCTGATTGAAGGCGCAGGCGATGAAGTCGATGAACTGCATCTCGACCACCGGCCGCATGCCCATCATGGCGGCACCGATGGCGGCACCGACGATCGCCGACTCGCTGATCGGCGTGTCGATGACGCGCTCCTCGCCGAAGCGCTCGAGAAAGCCCTGGGTGACCCGGAAGGCACCGCCGTAGATGCCGATGTCCTCACCGATCATGAACACCCGCTCGTCCTGCTCCATGGCGTCCCACATGCCGCGGCGGATCGCCTCGAGGTAGGTGGTCTCGCTCATTCGTACACCCCCTCGAGGGCCCGCTCCGGCGGCGGGAAGGGCGATTCGAGGGCGAAGTCGACCTCGGCGTCGAGGCCGGTCTCGATCTCCGCCGTGATCGCGGCGAGCTCCTCCTCCGTCGCCAGCTCCTGGCCCAACAGGTGGCGCTCGAAGCGCTCGATGGGATCCTTCTCGGCCCACTCTTCGAACAGCTCCGGCGGTACGTAGCCGGCATCGTCGTGCTCCGCATGGCCCTTCATGCGGAAAGTCTTGGCCTCGATCAAGGTCGGACCGCCACCGCCGCGGGCGCGCTCGACGGCCCGTCGGGTGGCCTCGTAGACGGCCAGCACGTCGTTGCCGTCGATGATTTCCCCGGCGATGCCATAGCCCACCGCCTTGGCGGCGATGTTGTCGACCTTCATCTGCTTCGACGTCGGCGTCGAGTAGGCATAACCGTTGTGCTCGGCGATCACCACCAACGGCAGGTCCTGCACCGCGGCGAAGTTCAGCCCCTCGTGGAAATCGCCGGTCGAGGTACCGCCATCGCCGATATAGGTGAGGGCGACGAGATCTTTGCCCTGCATGCGACCCGCGAGAGCCACCCCGGCCATCACCGGAATCAGCGCCCCGAGCATCGAGATCGGCGCCACCAGGCCGCGCTCGAGGTCGCCGAAATGGGTGTTGCCGTCCTTGCCACCGGTGGGGCTGGTGCCGCGAGCCATGTACTGGGTCATGACCTCGCGCGGCTGGACGCCGCGCACCAGCATGCTGCCGAGGTTGCGAATGATCGGCCCCATGAAGTCCTGCGGGCCGAGGGCGAAGGCGCTGCCGACGGAGGTCGCCTCCTGGCCGTGGCCGGAGTAGAGCCCGCCCACCACCTTGCCCTGGCGGTACAGGTTGCTCAGCCGGGCTTCCACCCGGCGAGTGAGCTTCATGAAGTGGTAGAGCCGCTTCTGCTCCTCGGCGCCGAGCTCGGTGCGAGCCAGACGCTCGCCGGCCGGCTCCTGCGCCCCGGGGTGCAGCGGTCCGAATCCCTGACTCATCGGACGCCCCCTCTCCTCAGACCCCCTGGTTGGCCGATCGACACGCCCACTCCCCTAGAAGTGAATCGCCGCGCCGTGGGAAGCGTGGGCGGCCTCCATCACGGACTCGGCGAGGGTCGGGTGCGCGTGAACGGTGCGGAACAGCTCCTCCGTGGTGGCCTCGACGGACATCGCCACGCAGGCCTCGGCGATCAGGTCGGTAGCGTGGGGACCGATGATGTGGACTCCCAGGATTTCGTCGTACTTCTGGTCCCGCACCACCTTGACGAAGCCGGCGGTCTTGCCCTCGATGGCGGCCTTGCCGGAGGCGCTGAAGGGGAACTTGCCGACCGCCACGTCGTAGCCCTGCTCCTTGGCCGCCGCCTCGCTCAGGCCGACGCTCCCGACCTCCGGGTCGGTGTAGACCACCGACGGCACCTTGCCGTAGTCGAGCGGACGGGCATCGTGCCCCGCCATGTGCTCCACCGCCAGGATGCCCTCGGCCGAGGCCTTGTGAGCCAGCCACGGGCCGGCGGTGACGACGTCGCCGATGGCGTAGATGTTGTCGATGGCGGTCTGCATGGTGCCGTTGGTCGACAGGTAGCCGCGCTCGGTGGTCAAGCCCACCGACTCGAGGCCGAGATTCTCGGTCACCGGACCGCGGCCGACGGCCACCAGCAGCACCTCCGCTTCGAGGGCGTCGCGACCTTCGAGCTCGAGCTTGACGCCGCCGTCGGTCTTGTCGACGGACAGCAGCTTGGTGCCGGTCAAGGAACGAATCTTGCGCTTGCGGAAGGCCTTCTCGAGCTCCGCCGACACCTCTTCGTCCTCGAGCGGCAGCAGCCGCGGCATCATCTCGAGGATGGTCACCTCGGTGCCGAAGGAAGTGAAGATGGAGGCGAACTCGGTACCCACTGCACCGGCGCCGAGCACCGCCATGGTTTTCGGCACATGGTCGATCTTCAACATGTGATCGGAGTTGATGACGCGCTCGCCATCGACCGGCGCGAAGGGCAGGTCGCGCGGCACCGAGCCGGTGGCGATGAGGATGTTCTTGGTGGTGTAGACGGCCTTGCCCTTGCCGTTGTCGACCTCCACCTGGTTCGGCGCGACGATGCGGCCGAAGCCATGGATGCCTTTGACGTTGTTCTTCTTGAACAGGAACTGCACGCCACCGGCGTTCTTGTCGACCACCTTCTGCTTGCGCTGGTGGGCCTTGGCGAGATCGAGCTGCGGCGCCGCCACCTCGATGCCGAGGCCGGAGGCGTGACGGATTTCGTCGAGCACCGCCGCCGTGTGCAGCAAAGCCTTGGTCGGGATACAGCCGCGGTGCAGGCAGGTGCCCCCGAACTTCGGGTCCTTCTCCACCACCGCCACCTTCATGCCCAACTGCCCGGCACGGATGCCGGCGACGTAGCCGCCGGGACCGCTGCCGATGATGATCAGATCGTATTCATGCTCGGCCATCGCATCTCCCACTCGTGCGACCGCACGGGTCGTTGCTGGAAAACTCGTCGAAACTCTCTATTTATGAAGCGGCTTCCGCCACCAGCGGCTCGGCCCGGTAGCGTCCCGGCCGATCGGGCACCAGGCGCGCCAAGGGCACTTCCGGATCGTGCTCGAAGATCACCAACCAACCCTCTTCCGCCGCCCGCGGCAGCCAGCGCTGCTTGTTCTCGATCGTGGTGACGGGAAACAGATCGTATCCCATCACCCAGGGGTACGGAACGTGGGCCGCGGTCGGCACCAGATCGGCCAGAAACAGCGCCTGGTACTCGCCACCGCCGTCGATCCGAACCACGCACATGTCGGCATTGTGTCCGGGCGCCTTGATCGCCCGGATTCCCGCCACCGGCTCGGCCTCGTCGTCGAACAGCTCGACCTGGCCGGCCTCGAAGAGCGGCTCCCAGTTGCGTGGGTCATAGCTCGCGCCGTCGCGCACGTTGGGGGCGCGGGCGTGCTCCACCTCGCCGCGGTTGAGCCAGTAGCGAGCGTTGGGGAAGGTCGGTTCGAGACGCCCGCCGACCTGGCGCGTGTTCCAGCCGCAGTGGTCGAAATGCAAATGGGTATTGATGACGTGGGTGACGTCGCCGAGCTCGTAACCAGCAGCGGCGATCGCCGCCGGCAGGCGCACCGCGTCCTCGGCCATGCCGAACAAGCGCCGAAAGCGCTCATCGTTCTTGTCGCCGATGCCGGTGTCGATCAGTACCAGGTCGTCACCGCGCCGCAGCAGCGGGCAGTTGGTGACCATGGTGATGCGGTTGTCCTCGTCGGGCGCCTTGCGGCGCGCCCAGAGGACCTTCGGCACGGTGCCGAACATCGCCCCGCCATCAAGGCGAAAAAGGCCGTCATCGACCAGCTCGAGATCGAATTCTCCCCACTCCATCACCGGCGGAGCATAGCAGGGGAAAGGGCCTCCGAGGCGGGCCGCCGGACGGTGTCACGAGATCCCGCAATGGGTCCACGAAATCCTGGCCCGGCGGCCTGGAGCTGCCTCCAGTGGGACTGCCTCCAGTGGGGCTGCCTTCAGTGCACCCGCACGACGAAGTCGCGATAGGTGTAGCCGAAGGGCGGGACGTGGGTGCCGTCCTTCGACGCCTTGGCCTGGCCGACCACCAGCACCAGCCCTTCGGTGATGCGCAGCGGCGTCTCCATCCCGGCCGGCGCCACTTCGTCGGCATCGAGGTCACGATAGGCCAGGGCCCCGCTCGCGAAATCCCAACGGAAGCGCAGCCGATGCTCGCTGCCCGGCCGCCAGCGGCGGCGTTTGCCGCGCCACTGCTCGCCCTCGCTCTCACCGAGCGGAGCGCCGAGGTTGAGCCAGGCGCGATCCTTGCCGTTGGTGCCGTTGATCTGGAGCTGCCAGAGCGTGATCTCACGGTTCGGGCGATTCGGATGGGGAGCCCGCAGTGCGATCACCCCGGCGAAGCGCCCCGGAAGCTGATCCGGCACGGTCACCGTGAGATCGACCTCGAGGGCGTCACGATTCGCTGGCACGGCGAGCGGGAAGCGGATCGCCGAGTTGCCCTGGGAAGCGGTCCACGGACCGCCGTGCTGCACCAGCACCTGGGGCGCGGCCGGGCTTGGGTCCGGGGTCGGCTCGGCCGGTGGCGCCTGCTGGGGCGGATCTGACTGCGGCGGATCTGGCTGCGGCGGATCTGGCTGGGGCGGCGCCGAAGGAGGCGCCGGCTCGGCGGGATCTTCCGTCGCCGTCGGCAGACAGGCCGGCGTGACGTTGCAGCGCCAGCGCACGAAATCGCGCCGGCAGCCGGCGAAGTCGGGATCCTCGAAGGTGCGGTTGTTGCGCCGGCAGCGGGCCAAGATCTCGTCGACCTCGAGGCAACCCGGCTGGCCGTCGCAGGGCCGCAGATTGGGGTCACACTCCCAGCCGTCGGGACAGTCTCCGCCGCGCGGTGCTCGCCAATCGAAACCGGCACCGCAGGTCGCGATCAGATCCTCCGTCTCGCGAGCATCGGGCGGTCGGCCATGGCGCTGCTCGAAGGCCCGGCGAATCAGCTGCGAGCGCTCGTCGGCACAGCGGAAGCGCCAGGCGGTATCGGCTGCCGGCCGCCCGAAACGCTCGCGATAGGCCTCGGCGACCCGCGGATCGGAGCGATCGAGGAGCGTCGTCGGTGGCGTCCCGGACTCGCGCCAGGGATCGCGCTGACAGTTCATGTTGTACTTCAAGATCGCCCGTCGACCATCCGGTGCACGGTCCGTGCGCTGCAGCCGCCCGTAGCGCAGCAGAGCCCGGCCAGAACCGTTGTCGCAGGCATCGTAGAGAGTTTCGGCGGCGGCGGAGAGAGCCCCTCCGGCCGCCATCACGGCGATAGCGAAAAGGGCGTTGCGAGCCCGTGAATTCATGAATCCTCCTCAGCCCGACCGCTCGCGGAAAGGGTCGGGCACCTGTCGGCGATAGCCGACGGTTCAGAATGTCTGAATTCAACAGTCTCGGGAAAAGAAGAAACGTCACACCCGAGGGGCGTTTTCGATCGCCTTCACCCGGGCGGCGGCCTCCTTTGGAGTAGAAGGCGCCGCTTCGAGCGGAGGTCTCAGCCCGCCGGCAGCCCGACGGTGACGCGCAGGGCCTGGGGATCGAGATGACGCCGTGCCGCCGCCTCGACGGCGCCGCGGTCGAGTCCTTCGAGACGCTGTTCGCGCCAACCGGGGCGATCGAGGGGCAGATCGTAAAGCACCGCCGTCGCCAACAGGTCGGCCCACTGGCGGGCCGTCTCACGGGCAAAGGGCAGGCGTCCGAGCAAGTACGAGCGGGCGCTTTCGAGCTCGTCGTCGCGAATGCCGTCGGCCAACACCTTTTCGAGCTCCTCGCGCACGCCGCGCTCCGCCTGCTCGACGGTGGCCACGGAGGTGCCGACATAGGCCGTCAACCGGCCGGCATCGATGCCCGCCCCCAGGGCGGCGTGGGCACTGGCGGTGTAGGCCAGCCCCTCCTGCTCGCGGATGCGGTCGGGAATGCGGCCGGTCAGGCCGGAGCCGGAGCCGAGCACCACCGACAGCAGGTCGAGGGCATCGAAGTCGTCGTGGTGCCGCGGCACCGTAAGGTGGCCGAGGAAGAGGTGGGCCTGCTCACCGGATCCGGCGGCCTCGAAACGCACCTCGCGGCGAGCCGCGGCGGAGCCGTCCGGCGCCGGCGTCGAGTCCAGCGCTCCGCCCTCGCCACGCGCCGGCGGAAAGAGCTGCTCCAGGCGGCTCTGGACTGCCGACTCGTCGATCTCGCCGGCGACGGTGATCACCAGCGGCGCCGCCGCCAGGGTGGCGCGATGGAACTCGGCGCACTGCTGCGCCGTCAGCGCCGCCAGGTCGGCCGACGTGCCCTGCACCGGCAGCCGCCGACGATGGGGCCGGTAGAGCTGCTCGCTGAAGCCCCAGGAAGTCTTCACCTGGGGCTGATCGGCGAGGCTGTCGAGCTCGGCCGCCGCCTGACGGGTCAGCCAGCGGCAGCGATCCTCCGGGAAGCTCGCCCGGTAGATGAGATCGGCGGCCTGGTCGAGGGCCCACTCCCAGTCCGCCGCCAGGCCATCGAGGGAGAGGCCGTGAAGCTCGTAGCTGCCGAAGCTCGACAGCGCAAAGCCGCGCGCCTCGATGGCGGCGGCGATCTCGCTCCAGGAGCGCTCGGCGGTGCCCTCGCTGAGCAGCCGGCCGGCGATCAAGGCGGCCCCGGGAGGGCCTTCCCGGCGCGCTCCGCCGGCAACCCAAACGCGCACCGCCACCACCGGCGCACCGGTGACCCGCCGCACCCGCAGCCGGGGCGCGGCTCCTTCGGCCATGGCCGCCATCAGGCGGCAGCCCCGTTGGGTAGGGAAAGCCCCAGCACGGCACCGTTTTCCGGCACCAGATAGCGCTCCGCCACCCGCCGCAGGCGATCGCCATCGTTGGCCAGTAGGCGCGTCATCTGGCGATCGAGATGACCGCGCTCGAAGTTGGCGAGCTCGAAACCCGCCGCCAGCGCCTGCTGGTGGACGCGCTCGTGGGCGAACACCCAGTCGGAGCTCACCACTCGCCGCAGCCGATCGAGCTCTTCCTCCGGCGGAACCTCCCGGCGGAGACGCTCGAGCTCGGCCAAGAGCACCTCCTCGACGCGCTCCACCTCGACCCCCGGCAAGACCTCCGCCGAGATCAGGAAAGGGCCCGTATCGAGGGTTTCGCCAAGGCCGACGCTGATACCGCCGCAGAGCTGACCGTCATCGACCAGGGCGCGCTGCAAACGGCTCGCCCGACCGGTGCCGAGGAGCGCCGCCAGCAACCGCAACGCCGGATGGTCGCGGTGGTTCGCCGCCGGCACCCGGAAGGCGAGTTGCAGGCGCGCCAGCTCGCCGTGGTGGCGCTCGACCCTCACCAGTTCCTCGAGGGGCTCAGGGGCCGCGAGCTCGGGCCGTGACTTCGCCCCCGCGGCAACCTCCGCGAAGGCCTCCCCCACCGCCGCCAGGGCATCCTCCGGCAAATCCCCGGCGAGCACCAAAACGGCGTTGTCCGGGCGATAGAAATCGCCATGGAACCCGCCCAGCTCGTCCGCCCCCATGACCTCGAGCTCGGGCCGGGTGCCGAGCACCGGCAGGCCATAGGGATGGCCCCGGAAGAGCTCCCCTTCGATGGCCCGCCCGAGGGCGTCCCAAGGATCGTCCTCGTACATCGCCACCTCTTCGAGAATCACCTGGCGCTCGCTCGCCACCTCGTCCGGATCGAGCCGCAGGCCGGCCATGCGATCGGCCTCGATGGCGAGGGCTTCGCGCCAGCGGTCGCGTGCGAAATTGAAGTAGTAGGCCGTGCTGTCGTGGCTGGTGAAGGCGTTGTTCGCTCCGCCGAGGGCTTGGGTGCGACGGTCGATCTCGCCAGGGCCGTAGTGACGCGAGCCCTTGAACATCATGTGCTCGAGAAAGTGGGCCGCTCCACCGCGACCGGGCGCTTCATCGCGGGTGCCGACGCGGTACCAGAGGGCGGAGGTGACGATGGGGGCTTGACGATTGACCAGCAGGCCGACGGTGAGGCCGTTGGGCAGGCGCTCGACCTGGGTTTCGGCCGGCAGTGATGCCGGCACCAGGGGCTGACTCAAGGAGTGCTTCCTCCACCGCCCCCGAGGGGCAGCAGTTGAACGGTGATTTTCTGGCGGCGATCGTTCGCCCCCGAGCCGACGTCGACGGCGAAGTCGACCCGGCGGTGTCCCGGCGCCACCAGCGACACCCGGTGCATGCCGCGCGACAGCTCCAGCCAGCGCCGCTTGCCGACGCCGCCGTTGTAGCGCTGCGCCAAGCCCACCGGCTCCCCGTCCACCAGCACCCGCGCCGTCTTCGGGAACACCTTGAAGGCGATCGCCTCGCGCACCCGGTAGATCTGCAGGTCGGACAGCTCGAGGTCGCTCGCCGCCCGCGGCTCGAGGCGCACCACCACCGGGGTCACGCCGCTGCCGCCGGCCTGCGCCACCACTCGCAGGCGGTAGTCCTTCATGCCGGCACGGCGCAGGGTGAGGATGTAGGTACCGGGATCCGGCAGGGTGTAGGGATTGCCGCTGGCGGAGCTCCACTGACTGGCACGTCCGATGACCACGCCATCGAGCAGGGCGAAGGCATCTTGCGGCTGGACCCGGAAGCTCAAGCGCAAGCCGCTGCGGATCTCGCGATCGGCGGCCTGCGCCGCCGCCGGCAGATCTTCGGCTTCTGCCGCGCCGGGTTCGATCTCCGGAGCCGTCGACGGCGGCGGCTGGCGCGGAACCTGCGCCGGCGGAGTCTCCGTCTGCCGCCCCGGTTGCTGGCCGCCGGCTGGCGGCGATGAATCCGGATCCGGCGCTCGGGTCGGCTGGCGCGTCGGCGGAGTGGCTCCCGGTGCAGGCAAGTCTCGCTCCGAAGCAGCTCCGGCCGGCGGCCGAGCCTCGAGCGGCGCCTCCTCGGTGGCTTCGCCCTCCGGCACCCAACCTCCGTTGGGATCGTTCTGGAAGTCGTCCGGCGAAGCCGAGACCCCGAGACCGAGAGGATCGTCGAGACCGCCGACGGTCTCGCCTTCACCCCCTTCGGTGTCGGCCGCCTCGATGTCGGCTGATTCGGATCCAGCCACCGAAGGCGCGCCCTCGGCGGCCGTCCCGGCAGGGCTCTCCCCGCCCGCTTCGTCCGTGGCGCCGACTGCCTGCTCGGCGAGGCGAGTCCCCGACACCAGGAGATTGCGCACCACCGCCGCGCCGACGATCAATCCCAAGATCATCACCACCGTCACCGCTGCGATGATCATCCAGAGCTTCACCGATCGACGGGGTGCGCCAGGGGCCGGACCGGCCGGTGTCGCCGCTGGAGGCGTCGACATCTCCATCGGCTGGGTCGGCGGGATCTGGGTCGGCGGAATCTGCGCCGGCGGGCTCGGGGGCACGGGAGACTGCGTCGACGGCGCCGAGCCCGGCACGGGCGGCGGCGGTGGGGGCGGAACCGATGACGCCGGCCGGGTTTCGGCCGAGCCGGAAACCACCTCCATCGAGCCGGTCTCGAGGCGCTGCGTCGGCTCGAGCTCCCAATCGCCGGCGGCCACCGAGCTCAGCGGTCCGGTCCCGAGGTCTCCCTGCACTTCGGTGAGGGCATCGGCGGCCTCGCGGGCGGTGCGGAAGCGGTCTTCCCGATTCTTTGCGATCAGCATGCGCAGCACCCGCTGCAGCGCCGGCGGCAGGTCCGGCCGCAGCTCGTCGAGGGGCCGCGGCTCGGTCTGCAGAATTTGGTAGACCAGCGTGCTGATGCTCTCGCCGGCGAAGGGCTTCTCCCGGCTCAGCATCTCGTAGAGCACGACGCCGAGAGCGAACAGGTCGCAGCGGCCATCGAGCTCCTCGCCGCGAATCTGCTCCGGCGACAGGTAATGGGGGCTGCCCATCACCGAGCCGGTGACCGTCAGCTCGGTGTTCTGACCCACCATCTTGGCGATGCCGAAGTCGCTGATCTTCACCTGCCCTTCGGCATCGAGCAGGATGTTGCTCGGCTTGATGTCGCGGTGGATCACGCCGTGGCGATGGGCGTGATCGAGGCCCTCGCAGGTCTGGGTGGCAATGATCAGGGCCTCGCCCAGAGTCAAGGGCGGCTCACTGCGCAACCGGTCGGCGAGGTCGGAGCCGGGCACGTACTCGAAGGCGAGAAAGAAAAAGCCATCGTCCTCGCCGGCATCGAACAGCGTCACCAGGCGCGGATGATTGAGACTGCCGGCGGTCCGCGCCTCCTGCATGAAGCGCTTCTGGCGCTCGTCGAGCTCCTCCGGCCGCACCCCGATGAAGCGCAGCGTCTTGATCGCCAGGCGGCGCCCGATCTGCGGGTCCTCGGCCAGATACACCTCGCCCATCGAACCACTCCCGAGCAGCCGCTCGATGCGGTAGCGGCCGAGGGTCGAGCCCGGGGCGAAGGTGCTCATGGTGACTCGTCCGGCTCCTGTTCGTCATCTTCGAAGGGCGTCTTCTCCAGCACTTCGAGGTCGGCCTCGGCCTGCGCCAGCAGACGCTTCGCCTCCTCGACGTGCTCTGGGGGGACCCGCAGGCGCACGTCACCGAGGGCGCCGAAGGTCACCGGCTCCTGGCGGAAGAGGCGCGAGTCGACCTCCACCGGCAAGTCCCGAGAGCGCAGAAACCCCGCCACCAGGGCAGCTTCTTCTTCCGTTCCGAAGGTTTTGACGACCGGCCACTCTTGATGCATGGAACTCCTCGCGGATCGCGCCGCATCTTATCCCGCGGCTCGCCCTGACCCCACCGCCCGCGGCGGACGCCGGGGCACCCGCTGGCGACCATAGGCCTCGAACCGCCCGCTCTCGCCCTGCCAGCGTAGCGGCGTCACCTCGATCGCCTGCCCTTCGCACTCGATCCAGTGGCAACTCTGCACCCCGCGCTCGCCGCCCCGACCGCGCGACGACGACGTCGTCCCCGAATGGACGATCCACACCGGCTCGCGACCGAAGGCGTAGTACTGCTCGGTGCTTCCCAGGTAGGCCTGATGAAGGTGCCCGGAGAGCACCAGATCGACCCGCTGGCGCGAGCAGAGGTCCGCCATCTCCCAGGCGTTGCGCAACACCCGCTGGGTGCCGAAGCGCGGCGCCGGAATCAGCTCGTGGTGCGCCACCACCACCCGCAGGTGATCTTGCGGAATCGCCGCCAGCCTCTCTTCTAGGCGTCTGAGCTGGCGTGTCGTGACTCGTCCGTGCTTGGTCGTCCAGCCGAAGGCCGTGTTGACCCCCACGGCGGTCATCCCGGGCAACGTCATCACCGGCTCGAGATCGTCGGCGAAGAAGCTGCGATAGGGCCCATAGGGATTGAACATCCGGAGAGTGAAAAACCGGCGGTAGAGGGGCACGTCGTGATTGCCCGGCACCACCAGGGTGGGCGCCTCGAGGCGATCGACGAAGGCCCGCGCCTGGCGGAACTGCTCCTCCTTCGCCCGCTGGGTGAGATCGCCGGAGAGGATGACCGCCTCCGGTCGCCGCTCGGCCACCAGGCGCAGCACCCCCTCCGCCACCTCCGGGAGGTGCTTCGGACCGAAATGGACATCGGAAATGTGCAGCAGGCGCAACCCCAGGCTCCTCAGCGCCTAAGGAAGAAAGAGCGCCGACGCAAGAAGGAGCGTCCGGCGCCGCCGCGCCGCCGGCGAAAACCCAACAACCAGCCTCAGGCGTCGGGGCCGAGGAACTGGTGGATGCTGTCGCTCGCCTGGCGGGTGGCGAAGTCGGTCAGCGCCGCGATCAGCTCCGAGCCGCGATGGCGGCCGAGGATAAACCCCCCCGCCGCCGCCAGGGCCAGACAGGGCAGCGGATAACGCCGCACCAGGCGCTCCCAATCCACCGACTCGGGCACCAGCTCGTCCACCAGGCGATCGGGCATCGGCCGATCCTGCACCGCTCTCACTCGCCGCGTCCCCGGAACAGCAGGCCGATCAAAAAGCCCGCCGCCGCCGCCACCGCCACCGAGCGGCCCGGGTTCTCCTTCACGAAGGCGTGAAGGTCCTCCGACAGGGTCTTCGCCTGGCCGGCCGCGCGCTCATAGCCCTGGCGCACATTGCGCTTCGCCGACTCCGCCCCCTGGCGCGCCTCGCGGCGCAGCTCCTCGGTGGCACGGCTGGCGCCGCGCCGGACATCGTCGGACACTTCCTGGTAGCGCTCCGAAACACTCTCGGCCGCCTTCTGAAACCGCTCCCGAGCCTCCTCGAGACGCGAGCTTCCCTTCTTCTCCGTCGACTGCTCGTCTGCCATCGCACATCCTCCGCGGCGCCCCGGGACGGGTTCACCGCGTCCTCAGAAAATCCCTGGGAACGGCCCTCGGCCGCCTCCCGCCGATCATACCCCGCGCCGCCCCCAAGCGCCTCCGCCCGCCATCACAAACCAGTTGCCACCCCCCTCCGGCGGGAGTACAATACGCGCTCCCACTCGTGGGGCAGTAGCTCAGCTGGGAGAGCACCACGTTCGCAACGTGGGGGTCGAGGGTTCAAGTCCCTTCTGCTCCACCATTCCCCCCCTTTTCGGGAAATCGGCCGCAAACCACTGATCCTGCGCATCTTGCGCGGTTCTAAGTGCGTCAGCGTCTCTCATGGTGGATTTTCCCAGAATTTTCCACATCTGATTGAAAAGTATACCACTTGCGGCGGTTCTAAGTCCGCTCTCTTTGCGGTAGCTCAGACCCTCCGGGAAGAGCAGAGCCTGGAACCGAACCTGTAGCCCGAGGCTCATCCGCGACCAACTCCGGTCGGGTTGCCCGAGCAGGTTGCGGGCGAAGGTCATGAGCTCCGAGAGGTCGATCTCTCGATCGTCGTGGGCGAGGTCCGCAAGGCGGGACTCGACGTCGTAGATCTCGCGCTCGAGGCCGCGGTTGAGGCGCTGGAAATCGGACTCCGTGAGGACTTCCGAGAGGGCGAACTTGTCGACTAGGCCCTTGCGCTTGTCGCGGAGGCGCTCGAGCTGCTTGCGGAATCGAGCCTCGGCCTCGCGGACGACGGCCGTGCGGTCTCGCCACTGGAGGCGGAGGGCGTGCTCTACCTCCTCGAGGAATGCCTGAGAGGGGACCACGTCGCGGACCAGGTCGCCGAAGAGCTCGTGAAGGCGCGACCGGCGCACGCGGACCTTGTTGCACTTCCAACACCAGTAGTAGCCGTAACGGGCAGAGCGGCCCTTCGAGAAGCCGCCGGTGAGGCCGGCGCCGCAGGCGCCGCAGAGGCAGAAGCGGCGAAGTGGGAACTCTGGTCGGTCGACGCGCTTGGTGCGCGGCTGACGGTTGCGCTGGTCGAGGACTCGCTGGGCCCGGGCAAAGGTGGCGTCGTCGACGAGGGCCTGGAAGTCGCCTTGGAGGTCGATGCCCCACTTGGGGACGACGATGCGGCCCCGATAGATCGGGTTGCGCAGAAGCTTGGCCCAGGACTGGCGGCGGATGGGGCCGCCGCGGGCGGCGCGGAGGCCTTGGTCGTGGGCCCATCGGAGGAGGTCCGCTGGGGCGTGGGCGCCCGTGGCGAGGCGCTCGAAGACACGGCGCATGATGGGGCCGGACTCGGGGCAGGGCGCGATCGACTTGACCTTGCCCTCCTGGATGTTCTTGTAGCCGAGGGGGGCGAGCCAGACCCAGCGGCCGTGCTCGGCGGCAAAGCGCATACCGGCCTCGGTACGGGCGGAGCGCTTGCGGTTGTCGTACTGCCCGAAGCTGACGCCGAGGGTCTCAAGAAGCTCGCCCTCGGGAGAGTCGTCGAATGCCTGGGTGGCCGACCGGATCGAGATCCCCCAGGAGGCCAGCTTGTCCTTGAGGGGGTAGTAGTCCGAAACCTCGCGGGAGAAGCGATCGACGCTGTAGACGACAACGCACGAGACCTGTGCTTGGTGCTGGAAGCAGTAGTCCAGGAGGCGCCGCAACTCCGGGCGATCGGCCGACTTGGCGCTCTGGGCCTCGTCGACGAACACCTCCCCCACCTCGAGCCCCTGGCGCTGAGCCCAGGCGAGACAAGCCTCCCGCTGCGTCGGGATGGACATGTTGTCCACCTGGTGGCGCGAGGAGATGCGGAGGTAGAGGACGGCGAGCATTGGTCTTGTCAGGCGGCCTTGCGGTCGGACTTACTCTCCTCGAGGTAGTGCTCGAGGATGATCTGAGCCACGGCGACAGCGGCGGCCTGGAGCTGATTCGACTGCGGGCGCTCCTCCACCGTAGCAGGACTTTTCGTCGATTTCGAAGTCATGCTGTGGCCTCCTGTCGGTTGGCGGGGTTGTCTTCGCAGTACGAGATGTGAGCCCGCTCAGCCCTCTGGCTGGCGAACTCCTTGCCGCATCTGTGGCGGCAGGGCACGGGCTCGCCGGTCGGCGCCTGCACGGCTCGCAGCGCCCGCGGTGCGGCCTGCAGCTCCTCAAGATGGCGGCGCAGACGATCGCGCTCGCGAGCAACCTCGAGCAGCTCTTCCTCGGTGCCTTGTCCGTGCTCCCGCTGCCGCGCAAGGAGCATCTGCCCCGCAACAGCACCACCAGCCACTACCTCGGGGGCGAGGACCGCCACCAGCGCCCAAGCCCAGGGCATCCACGCTGCCGAGCTGAGCACCTCCTGGAGTCCTGCCCGGAGGATGCCGGAGACCAGCACCGGAGCAAGGAGCACCACCGCGCTACCAAGCACCAGCAGCCAGCACCAGAGCACTGCTCGCCGGAGCATGCTCGACTGCTCTGCTCGGGTGCTCGCGAGCACGTACACCAGATAGCAGCCGCCCAGCGTGAGGACCACGCCGGTGCTGACGGCAGAGGCGGTCAAGAGAGGGCGGACGAGCTCGCCGGCCAGGCCCTCGCCTTCGGCCTCGAGATAGGCGAGGACGAAGCGCGGTCCGTTGACGACGAACGCGGCGGCGGCGAGCCAGAAACCGAGGCGGCGGGTCATGCCGCAGCCCCCTGCCACTTGCCGACCTGTCGCATCACCTGGGTGATGTCGTGAGCCTTCCAGGCCGAGCGGTAGCACTCACCGCGGACAAGGCGGCCAGAGCTCGGCCACCACTGGGCGATGACCTCCTTGCTGCGCAGGATGCGCCAGTGCGAGCCTTCTCCGGTGACGCGCAGGTCGAGGCCGGCACCCTGGCACCACGCCGAGAGCTCTGCCTCGCGGTCGGCTGCCGCCGCCTCCCGACGGACGTGACGGTCCTGGGCGGCCTCGCCCTCGATGTAGGGCACCGAGGACGAGCGGCCGAGGCGATGCATCGAGTTGCGACTCCGGCTCATGCTGCGACCTCCGGGAACTGCCGCACCTGGAGATCCTCGGGCCACTCCTCGGGGTCGCCGCCCTTGGGGTGGCGGAGATCGAGAGGTCTGCCAGGGACATTGCTCCAATGCGGTCGAGCCAGGCCACCAGGAATGGCATGCGGGCGAGTCACCGGACGAGCTCCAAGCTGTTTTACAAACGCCGGAATCCCGACGCCGGCGCACTGCTCGACCGCGAGCCTGATCCACCCGAGGTCGCACTCCCGAGCGCTGTCGCCGCCAACAATGACCCAGTCGATCGCCTCGACCTCTTCGCGCCTCCGTTCCTCTTCGTCGGCATCACCGATGGCGGGCCACCAAGAGCAACCCAGTGCGTTGAGCTGGCCAACAACACCACCGCGCTGAACGATTAGCGCTTCGAAGTCGACGGGGCCAAGCGCTGGCTCATAGCTGACGAATCGCAGGGCCGCCGGGCACTCGAGAAGCAAGGGGATCCGCTCTTCCGCCGTCGCCTGGTCCTCGACGCTGACGCCGAGCCAGACGTTTGGGAGAGGCCAGGGTTGACTGTAGGCCTCGAGCAGGTTCGGGCCCGCGGTCTGCTCCGCGAAGATCGCGCAAGCGGAGGCCGCGGCGCCGACCCCTTCGGGCTTATCTCCCACCGCGGCCTCGAGCTCCTCGCCCTGATCGGCGATCCACTCGAACCACTCGAGCGCCCGTGCCGGCCGTTTGGTGAGCACCTGAAAGGTGTGCCGCTGCGCCGCCGCCATTACGCCGAAGACGGCGGCGATCTCCTCGAAGGCGAGCGACTCGTGAAAGAGGTCGCTCATCGAGTTGACAAACACCTTCGAAGGCTCCCGCCAACCGAGGGGCTCGGCCAGTTTGTGCGGGAACAGCTTGGCGACACCGGTCCAGCGAGGACCGCCCGGGGTGGACTTCGCGAGGTCCTCGTAGGGGCGGCCGGGGCCAGCATGTCGAACGGCGGTGCGCTCGGCGTAGCAGTTTCGGCAGCCCTCCGAGACACGGGTGCAGCCGCGGACGGGATTCCAGGTGCGGTCCGTCCACTCGATTTTGGTGGCGTCGCTCACGCCGCATCCTCGAAGAGATTGCCCTGCGCCCGCCGGCCGTCGACATAGGCGAACGCGTGCAGCTCGAGAGTTGCGAGCCTGGCCTCCATCTCGTCGCTCATGCCGGGATCACCGGTGACCGATAGATAGGGCGTGTTCAGGACCAATGGGGAGTTGGCGGTCCCGAGCGTCTTGAGGGCCGTGATGGTCGCGCCGAGATCGCCATCGTCACCGGCGTACGAGCAGGAGACCCCAGCGACCTTCAGCCCGGAGCGATAGCCGTCCGGAAGCCGGCACACCGCCAGCACATCAACGACCAGGTCGTGGAGAGCGTCTCCGAGCTCAGGGAGGGGCTTCTCCCAGCAGGTGAAGGCGTATTCGTCCCACAGCCCGGTTGCCTCGCTGAGCTGCTCGAAGAGGATGGTCACCTTGCCATCCTTCACCTTGAGCTTTCTGAGTCGTCGTTCCATCCCTCTACTCCTTTCCCCGCCGGCTCTCGCCGGCGAGCACATCAATCAGTACTAGCGACCCTCGAGATGCCCCGTCACGAGGCGGACGGAGGGACCATCGAAAGCGCGGTTGATCTGGTCTGCGTAGGTTTCGCTGAGGGTGTGGAGGAATCCGGGACTCGGGGCCCAGATCGCCACGTCGTCGGCAGTCTCCCCGACTGAGACGAGCGGACGAATCCAAGTCCTCCACTCATCCGGGTCGAGCACCGAGCGGAGGACTTCGCGGGCCTCAAGCCAGCGCTCGGACCTGATCGGGGCAAATGTCGGCAGCTCTGACTCGGGACCGCCGGGTTCGAGCGGGCGAGGCGGATAGTCGCCTCCGTTCCACTTACGCTCGAGCCAGGCACCGAGGAACGTGGTCATGCCACCTGGGGTCTTTCGCTTCCTGGGATTGTCGCGGAGCCATTGCCGAGCCCTTCGAAGGAGCTGGACCACGTCCATGGCCTCGAAGGTGTCCTCCCACTCGGCGAGCTTCTCTTTCGTCAGCTCCCAAGGAGAGTCTTCGCCGATTACCGGGAAAGTCATTACGACCCCCTGTTGAGACTCAACACGTCCGGCAGCCCGCGAGGGCTCCGGACTTGTAGGTTCTCCCCTCTCCTTCTCTCCAGTCTCTTCTCTCCTCTCTCCACTCTCCTCAAGAGACTTGATGCCATCGACTTCTGGAGAAATTTCGATCGACTCGGAATCGACTTCGGAAGTTCTTCGAATCGACTTCGGAAGTACTTCGAAAAGGGGTGCCCATCCAGTCCGGTAGTGGGCTATGAAGTTATTGATAAGAGGGCAGTTACCTAGAGCCTCGATCATGCCCGGCAAGCGATTCTTGAGCCCCTTCACCTTCTTGTCATTGGGGTTCGGAGCGGAACCCCATTCGTGCCGGGCGTGCTCAATCACCCACACGACCTTTGCCTCCTCGTCGTACTGGCAATATCCCCATTCGATGAGCTTTCGAAGTCGATCGGAAGTCGTTTTGATCGACATCCCAAGGTCTTCGGATGCGTAGGAGACCGGCATTCGATAGAGCCCAATTTCATTCGAATGGGGCCCACAGGCCAGGTAGGGAGCGAGGGCCAGGGCGCCCTCGTCGCCCTTCATGGATCGGCCCAGGCTGCCGGTCCAAAGCCGCGGAGAAAGCCTGCCGTACCGCCTCAACTTGAAGCGCCCTCCTCGAGGCCGGCGATCTGCCGGCAGTTGGTGCAGTCCCTGGGGTGGCGGGCCGAGAAGTCCGGCCCGTGCTGGACCCAGTCCGTGTCGAGGCCGCAGAGCGGCCTTTGGTGCGCCGCAGGCCTGCCGGGCCGGTCAGGGTCCGGAGCAAGCTCGGCGACGGCGTGGGGGCGCTGGGAGTGCCCCACGACCCAGGGGTAGATGGTGGTCACGCGCTCGCCTCGAAGCGCTTGATCGCGTAGGACAGCCGGCGACGCGCGAGGCATGCCTCATGCTGATACTCGGCACGCCGTGCACAAGGGCTGCAGAAGCCACTCTTGTAGGCCACGATGTCTTGACACGTTTGATGAGGGGCACCCGCGTACCGGCGGAGGCATCGGTTGCGCAGCGGCACCTGCTGGCGGCGGCGGTGCCAGTCCAGCGCGGCCACGCCGATGCGGCGGTGGAGCTCGTCGACGCCCGTCACGCCACCCTCCCGCCCTGCTGGTGGTCCAGCAAGCTGGGGATGTCAGCGGACGCCGGGCGAGGCCCTGGGCAGTTGTGGGCGCCGCGAACGACAGCCCGGCAATCCGGGCAATCGACCCAGGGATATTCCCCATCCCTCGACTCGAGCCAGTTGTCGAGGGAGACGTGCGCGGGAGGGCTGATCGAGCGCCAGAGGCGGCGAAGGAAACGAGTCATGCCGCGGCCTCCTGCTCGGCGCGGAACTCGGCGATCCGGCGGCGGCATTCGGCGTCGACATCCTCCAGTCGGTCGGCGCAAAAGGTCAACCGCTTGCAGGAGTCGTAAATCCAGTCACCAGACGGACAGCGCTCAATGGCAGCCCTCACGCGCACGATAATGCGCGATTCCTTGCGGTGGCCAAGGACGTCCCAGCAGGCGCCCTCTGGCGGAAGTTCCCAGATATATCCGGCCGCCTCAAATCCATCGGGGCCGTTGGTAAGAATCTCGGACACAGCCAGCGATGAGGTCCCAGTCCCGGTGCGGCAGGCCCCCAGGGGAACGAGGTAGTCGATCACCGCCCCTAGATCCTCGTCGTGCCAACTGATCATGCAACCTCCTCGAGATAGGCCAAAGGCCCGGAAGTGACCATCTGGCGGGCGACCTCAGCGAGGTCGACCCGGTGATTGCGGGCGAAGGTCTCCCGCCCGCGATCGTGGAACTCGTCGTGATGGCGGGAGCAGAGGGGGACCAAGTGGCGCCAGTTGCCGCCGGCTCCCCGGGTGATGTAGTGGTGGGCGTGGATCGGGCGCCACCAGCAGCCCGGAACGCAGCAGTCATGCTCGCGGACGAAGGCACCCTGTACGCCACCAGGGCCATAGGCGGCCTCCTTGCGAAGCTTCATCCGCTCAGGGTTGCGCGCCCGGAGGCGGACATGGCGGACCAGGGCCTTGGTACCGCGCTTGATCCAGCCGGAGCGCTTGGGAGGCCTTCCCTGGCGGAGCGGGGTGCGGCGAGCCAATCCGGGGCGCTTCACTGGCGCACCTCCGCGACGCGGAAGCGGATCGCCCAGACCCAGGGATCGCCGGCCCAGGACTCTGGACCGTGCTGGCCGTGGATCTCGTCCCAGGCGCCAGCGAAGGCACCGAGCTCGTCGAAGCCCTCGGCGTGTAGGTCGGCCTGGGTGATCTTCTGGAGACGCTCCGGGCACACCTCAAGCACCTCCAGGGTGATTC
Organism: Acidobacteriota bacterium; assembly: GCA_039028635.1. Lineage (NCBI taxonomy): Bacteria > Pseudomonadati > Acidobacteriota > Acidobacteriota bacterium. The sequence continues at coordinate 55,928 of JBCCHV010000007.1, read as the reverse complement.
TGGATACCCATCGAGGCATGTGGAAGGCACGGCGCCAGCGTCCGGAGCCGGCGCCGTCCGCCCTGTAGTGGACCGGGGCCTGGCGCCCGATCGATCGAGGCGGCAATGGGTCGAGTACCGAGATGGTGCCCCACTCCTCGCGGACCCACAGGCGATTGCCGGAAGCGCCGTAAGGGCATTGAATTGGGTGGTACTCGCCCCAGCCGATCTGACGCAGCGGAAGCGGGGTCCCATCAGGAAGCTCGTCCATGAGCCATTCGGCCCCCGCCGGAGCCTTGATCAGCCGCCGCGTCTGGGTCTTCGAGCCATCGAGGATGGCCCGGACCATCGGGGCGCTGAACAGGATCGGGAGGTCGCGGGCCGTCATGCTGCCTGCCCTCGCGCAAACTCGATCTCAGTGCGTACCGCTGTGGCGACGGACTGCATCGCCGAGAGCTGCGCGCGGCGGGCGCGCACCGCCTCCCGGGCCGCGTCGAGCATCTTGTCGGCCAGGTGAGCCTCGACCCGCTCCTTCTCCGTCTGCAGGTCCACCCAGGCGCGTTGTTGGTCGACGGTGGGCCGGTCCCAGCCCTTGGCCTTCTGGAGCTCATCCACGGCCTCGAGCTGCGCCGCGGCGCGGGCGAGGCGATAGGCGTTTTCGGACTCAGCCCAGCGCTCCGCCCGGGATCGTTGAAAGCGCAGCGCCTCATCGAGCTCTTCCGAGAGGCGGCCCAACTCCTCGACGAGGTCGGGGATGCCGGGCAGGTCAGCGTGAGGGGCGCGCCGCCTCATGCGATGTGCTCCTCTCGGATGCCCGGCTCGTCCGCCGGAGCTTCGGTCAAGAGGTAGGCGCCGCGCTCGGCGGCAGCCGTGGCGATCTCGCGCTGACGTTCTGGCTGCAAGGCCGCCCAGAAGCCGGGGTCCAGCGGAAGGACGTCGCCATCGCCGGCAGCCAGGGCGACCTCGAGAGCCAGGCGAGTCCGCTGGCCGAGGGAAAGCTCGTCGAAGGCCACCATTTCGCCCGTGCCGGGCTTGACGTAGCAGAGGGCTCCATCGTCGATCAGGAGGCCTTCCGGAAGGTCGGTCGAGGACTCCAACGCGTCAGCGATGCGGGCCCAGACGCTTTGCGCGATCGAGCGAAGGGCGGCGGCCCGCTCCGCGGAGGCCTCTTTGCCCTTCTCCGCCTCCTCGATCTCGAAGCGGAGACCCTGGATCTCGGACGCCTCCCGGGCGACCTGCACGTCTTCTTCCGCTTGCCGCGCCGCCTCCTCGGCGGCCTCGACGTCTTCGGCGGTGGTGCCTTCGATCGGGGCGTCGAGCACCTTCTTCCGCTCGGTCCATTCGAGGAGCTGCTTGTGCAGCTCATTGCCGGCAGCGAGCAGCCGGGCCTCCTCGATCTCCGCCTGGCGGAGCTCTTCCTTGAGCGCAGCGACGAGCGCCTTCTGCTCCTTGTAGAGCTCCCGCACTGGCTCGTACTCGGGGCGCGCTCCCAGCGATGCCTGGATCTCAAGACGCCTGGCCTGGAGCGTTTCGAAGGCCTCCCGTCGGTCGCGAGTGCGGGTCAAATCTCTGACGGCCGTCCTGGCGACCTCCTGCAGCTCCTCGACGGAGCTCTTGGCCTTGTCCACTGAGGAGGTGTCATAGGTCTCCAGGCGTTCACGGGCGGCCGCCGCGGCGCCGTCCGCTTGGTCACGGCGGGTCTCGTGGTCCTTGGCGACAGCATTGGCCGTGCGCCGGATCAGCTCCGCAGCCGCCAGGAGATCCAGCGAGGCGCCCCGGAACTCGGCGCCGCCCGCTACCTCCTCGTCACCGGCCGCAAGCTCGAGGAATAGATCGTCGGTAACCTCGACGGGCACCAGGTTCAGAAGGGCTTCCAGGCGGCGCTTCGCGGCCGCCTCCTTGCCCTTGCGCTTGGGGTCGATGAGGGCGGCAAGCTCGCCGTAGTCGCCGAGGGAGACGACGGGATCGCCGGTGGAAGTGACTTTCTTCCCGATCGAGAGGACCACGCCAGGCCCTCGCACGGATCCGGCCTTCGCGCCGCGCTTCGGCTCCAGCGAGCCGCCGCCGCCGCTGGCACGGGTGATCGCCTTGATGGCCGTGGTCTTCCCGGCGCCGTTGGGGCCGCGGAGGACAGTCACGCCGGGCCGCAGCTTGATGTCGAGGGAGCCAACGGCCCCCACGTTGGTGATCGCGAACTCCTTGACGTTCTCGGGCATGGCTCAGTCGTCCATCCCGGGGATGTCTTCGGAGTCGGGCCCTGCCGGCGGCGGTGCCTGCTGCTGGGGCGGCTCGGCGAGGGACCAGTCGGCGGGCGTCGTGAGGTCGAAGATCTGCCGTAGATCCACGAAGTACTTGAACGACGTCTCGGGGAGACTGCACCCCAGAACCTTGATGCACCAGTCATGGACCTGGCGCTTGGTCCAACCCTTGGACTCCGCGACCTGCCATACCTGGCCGACCTTCTTTTCATTGATCCGGAATTTCTGGCCCTGGGGCCCCGAGAAGGCGGGGCGCCAGGCGAGGGCGCTCTTGCGATCGACGATCGAAAGATTCGGTGCCGGCGTCGGTCGGTCGCCGTGGTCGTCGGCCTCGTTGTCCTCTCCGCCGCGCAGGTGGAGGGCCGAAAGGAGCCACATCTTGAGCGCGTAAGAGAGGGCCTTGCCGAAGGCCTTGTCTCCGGAGTCGATGCCGTGGCCGACGGTGCTGAAGACGACAGAATCGACTGGGTCGTCGACGTTGGTGACCTCGACCTCGACCTGGAGGTTGGCCACCCACTGCACCTTCCGGTCGCCGCGTCCGTTGACGAACTCCTGGGCCTCAAGGGTGTGCGAGGTGACCCGAGGCATCATCGCCAGGCCGTTCTCGACGAGGGCGGGCCGCAGCGCGCCCTCGATGTCGTCGATCCGGTGAAAGCGGTATCCGCCGACGGACCCGTCGGCGGTGCCAGACTTGCCGAGCCCGCCGACGGCGTCCATCACGGCCAGCAGGCGCTGGTACACGTTGAGGGTTGCCTTGCTATCGTCGGCGGTAGATTGCGGGGAGTTGATGCTTGCGATGGTCATGATTCCTCCGTGATCGTTGGGGCTCGGCGAGTGGCAGCTCACCGGGCCCCGTTTAGTTGATGGCTACAGGGCCGCCGCACCGGCCGAGGCCTTGGCCTTCGAAAGTCAGGTCATGCGGCTCGTGCGGAGCCGCGAAGTGGAAAAAGAGGCCCCTGCGCTGCGCATGGCAGGGGCCAAGAGAGGAGACCGCATCGCCGCGGAATCCCCTGTGCCTCGCCGGCAAGGCGAAACACAGGGCATCCAGCGATGAGGCGGTCGAAGTGGATCCCGGCCGCTGCGCCAGCCGGGAAAGGGGTAACGATTCAAGTGTCGTTGTCAGCCCCCCCGCGCAGAGGGGGTCACTACCTAGACGGAGCTCACGCGGCTCCGCCGAACATCCAAGACAGGTGGAACTGCCCCGAGCGGGGCGATCAGTGACGCCCGGAGGCTCCGGGCTGAGGACTACTGAGGGGGTGCTGCAGTGGTCCTGGAGGCTCGGCGCAGACGCGCAGAGCGAAAAAAGAGGGCGCCCGGCCGACTCGAGAACAGGTACCGGGCGCCCGTGGGACATCGAGGGGGAGCCCACCGCCTGACGGACTCCTCCCTGCACCGGCACGGAGCCGAGGCACGGAGCAGCCAGCAAGGCAGGGGCGGCGAAGGACATCAGGAGGCCCTCCGAAGCTCGTAGGCGAGGACCTCGCCGACCAAGCCGCGAGCCTCGTCGAGGCGATCGAGGTTGAGACGGTAGTACTCGGTCCCGGCCATCGGGACGCGCACCAGAAGGCCGTGCTCGACCAGGTAGTCCCGGCCCTCAACCGAGGGCACGGCGGGATACGCGACTTCGGCCTTGGCGAGCTCGGCCCGTAGATCCCATTGCGAGCAGACCCGGGCTCGACTGCCCTGCAGCAGGCAGGCCAGCAGGAGGCCGGCGTGGCGCTTGACGCGGGGCATGTCGAGGCGGACGCGGAAGACCGTCATCAGTGGATCGCCCCCTCGGCCGCCTCAGGCTCCGAGGCATCGGAAGCCTGCTCGATCACCTGGCCGAGCTGGCGCAGAGACGCCTCCGCCAAGGCCGGCGAATGCAGACAGGCAACCGTCAGGGCGCACAAGGACGCGGCCGCTCGAACCGAAACGTCGCCCGTGTCGGTGTAGAGGCTTGTGAACCTGTCCTCAAGGTTGCGCAGGGCGGCACGAAGTTCGCGGAAGGTGTCGACCGTCGGGAAGTGCTCGCTCATCGCCGCCCCCGATCCCGCCGGCGAGCCCGGGCCTGCTGGCCGCGACCAAGGAAGGCGACCGCGCCGGCCGATCCGAAGATCAGCAGTACCGGAGTGACCACGGGGGCGTCGACCAGAACCCCGACCGGGATGCCAAGCGCGCAAGTGGCGGCCAGGAGGAACCAGCCGAGAGGGCTCATGCCGACGCCTCGTCGAGCGGGAGCTCGCGCAGCTCGAAGGCCTTGATGCCGATAAAGGAGTTGCCGTCCTTCCAGGCCTTGCTCACGCCGGACAGATACCGACGCACGGCGGCCTGCGAGGCGTCCCGGCGATAGCTCACGCCCTCCAAGAAGGCATAGCGACCTTCCGTCTTGCTGCGAAAAACCGGGACGTGGACGACGTCCTTGATCATCGCCGACCCCCGATCTCCTCGGGATCCGAGACGGGAGCGAGGAGGCTGCAACCAGCAGCCATCCCGCCCAAAGCGATGACGAGAAACCCGGCCGCGGTGAGCAGGGTCGTCATGCGACCTCCTGCTCGGCGCACCGATCCGCCAGGAGGTCAGCCAAGAACAGGGAGTACTGACCCGTCTCGGCGTAGTGAGCGATCGCCTCGCGGGCCTGGTCGTCGTCGAGGACGCCGAGGTCGCCGACGAACTGCATCGCCTCCGGGCTGGCGAGCCGAGCCGGAAGGTGCCCAAGGGTCTCACCATGCCGAGAAATCGTCAGCTCGCCGCGTCGGAGGTATATCCGGACCGGCGCATCGAACCAGGGCAGTTCGAGCTTCGCCGGCTCGGGCGCCTGCATCCAGGCGAGCACCGTGGTGTCGCCGTCGCAGAGGTCGTGCCCCAGAGGGTCAACCCAGCGCTGCCAGTCCTTGGGCCACCAGCCGGTATCGGTCCACATCCGACCGTCGCGGTCCACGACGGTGACCAGGACGTGGGCCCCGCGATCAGGCAAGCGCTCGTCGGCAGGGATCCACCCCTCAAGGGTGATGAGGTTGCGGCCGCCGAAGCTCATGCGGCACCTCCCTGCTCGTCCGCCTCAGCAGCGAAGCGCACCATCGGCTGGACAAACTCAACCCATGAGGTAAAGCCAGCGCCGAACCCGACAGGGACCTGGACGGAGCCGTGGGGAATCCACCCCTCAGCCATCAAGGCGGTTACTCGCTCCGAAAGAGTGTCACCGCTTGAGGCCTCGACTAGGCGATATTCCGGCGAGCTGCTCATGCCACCTCCCCTCCGGCGCTGGGCGCCGGGGCTGGTGCCGTCCACCGCTGGAACTGCAGAGGGGCGGCTGGTTTTGCGTGTTGCGGGCAGTAGTAGGAGCCGTCGGGCTCTGTTGCCCAGCCATGGCGCGCGAGGACGGCGCTCTGCGGCTCTGCGGACGGAAAGCCGCCGATGACCGTGCCGCAGTCCTGGGCGGAGCATTGGACGCTGAACTTCCGCCGACGCGGCGGAGGCTCGACGCCGTTGGCCTCGGCGAGGGCGGCAGTGAGGTCGGTGATGCGCTCGGAGCGCTGGGGGCGGCGCGGGCGAGGACGGTCGGCTGCGATCTCGGGCCAGCAGTCCTCACACGCGCTCACGGTCGAGCTCTTGAGGTCGACCTCGTAGACGCCGACGTTGGTTGCGCAGGCCTGGCAGATGGCGCCTGGCGTCAGGGAGTGGGCGCGGAGCCAGTCGAGGGAGGCGCAGGCCGGGAGGCTCATGCGGCCTCCCTAGGGTCGGGCGCAGGAAGGCTGAACCACAGCCTCTCGGCGGGACCTCCCTGGTCGGCTATGCGGGTCGCCAACTCCAGACCTGGCGTGTGGCGGCCGCTCACCAGGTGAGCGATCATCGCCTTGGAGCAGCCAAACTCTTGGCCGGCCCGCTCAAACTTCCATCCCTTCATAAGGATGAACTCTGCCAACTGAATGGCGGCCCGAGAGCGCGTCTTGATACTCGATCCAGTGTTTTTGCTGACCATGATGGTCAGTATAGATACTCAAAAAAGGCGTGTCAAGGTACTAACCAGGCAACTTAGATAGCCAACTGGCTGAAATCTGGTGGTTCTGCTATCTTGTATAGTAGGATTAATCCCAAATGGACGAGATCACCCTCAAGGCGTTCCGCGACTACCTGCGAAAGCTTCGCGACGACAGACGCCTGAGCCAAGCGGAGTTAGCCGAAAGGCTAGGAGTATCCCAATCGTCCGTAAAGCAGTACGAAAAAGGGCCATCGGTCCCTCCCCTTCCGCGCTTGGTTGCGCTGTTAGAAGCGCTAGACGCGGACTTGCTTGACCTTGCGGTCGCGATGGGCCACACTGGGCGCCAACCGGAAACCACTGAAGTGCTGAAGGAGCTTCGCAGCACGCCGGCTGATTCGTCCGGGAAGGCTCCGTGGGCGTTTGATCTTCAGAATCCGATGGACGAGCTGGCGGCGGCTGTTGTCCGCCACATTGCCGGAATGTCGATTCTCAGTCCAGAGAGCACGGAATCAGGAGCGGAAGGATCCGAGTCTAGGGTCAAGCGCCAGCAGCCAGGCTACGCGAAGGCGGAAGAGGATTGAGAGTTGATCGACAAGACCATCGAGCTCCAGAACTCTTATGAGCTCGCAGCCAACGTCGCAGCGGCTGAGTTGGCCGGCCTTCCTCCCCGCGAGAGAGTCCAGAGGGCCCGAGAGCTTGAGGCCTGTCGCAGTCGTGCCTTCATCCAGCTAGCCATAGGATTCTGCCGAAGGCTTGCAATTGAAGGCGATACTGAGGCTGTGAGTTGGGGGCGGGTGGCAGTTGCCGCTGCCGAAAAGAGTCCGAGCCCCTTTGGGCCGGAGCTGCTGCCGCTAGCTTGGGCGGTCGTTGGAAACGCCTATCGAGCCCTTGGCAACCTGCGGAAAGCGGCGTGGATGTTTGAGATGGTCCGTGACCTCATCGATGACGTCACAGACGAGAATGACGCCGCCGCCATCTCATCGCTCGAGGCTTCGCTTTGGATGGACCTGGGCGATCTGGATCGAGCTGAGGTGATTCTCAGGAGCGCCATCCAGGCGGCGACAGGACTCGTCTCGCCGGAAACCCTGAACCCCATTCAGATCAAACTCGGGCAGGTCCTAGCAGATTCGGGCGACCAGTCTGGTGCGTCTGAGATCTTGGCAGGGGCTATTCAGGAGATGGACGAGTCTGAGCCTCGAATGCTGCTGAATGCCATCCATAACCTCGCCTTCAGTCTTGTGGAATCGGGCCGCTTCGAGTCGGCCATGATGCTCTTTCACAAGATCAAGTACCTATACCGGGATCACGCCAGCGAGAAGCTCTCAATTAACCGCGACTGGCTCAAGGCTCGTATCGCGGTTGGTATGGGCAGCCTTGAGGAGGGAGAGCTTCGCCTTCGGCTAGCTCGGGAGCAAGCCGAACGCGTTGAGCACCCCCACTTGGCGGGACTGATAGAACTTGACCGAGCTGAGGTTCTCTTGAGAATGGGCAATCTCGCTGAGGTCCAGTATGCCGCCACACTGGCTGCTGGAGCTCTCGAAGCTGCTGGGTCAGACCGCGAGGCCCTCGCAGCAGTTTTGTTGGTCAGCAGCGGGGCTGCTCGGCGCCAGGCCGAAGTTCAACTCCTAGAACTCCTGGAGAAGGCGAGGCACCGAGCATCAGCTAGGCCGAGCTAGCCGTCAGGATCGGCTCCGGGATTGCCTTCCTGCTCTCCATTGCTCTCTGCGGTCGATCCATCTCCCAAGCCGAGAATCTCGAGAATCAGTTCCCACATAGCACTTCTCCTTTTGCCGAGGTCCCTACGGGGCCGGCATTGGCCCGTAGGGCCACAGTCCCCCAGAGCATGACAGCATCGGATTCGCAACGTAGCGAATTCGAATGTAATTGCTCCCATGTCGGGCGCCGCAAAGGGAGGCCATCGGCGGTAGCCCTCCCCAAAGCTACCGACACGGAAACTCGTCGATCGTTCAGCGCAACCCTGAAGATCGACGCATCGCCATTAGATCATTCGCCCTGAAGGCTTGGCTTGAGCGCTGCGGCTCGGTAATATCGAGACGCTGCGATAGCGCAACATCGAAATGAGTTCAAGGGGAGGGCCGCCGTTGAAAACGTGCCCTTACTGCGCGGAAGAGATCCACCTGTTGTCAGGGGTGATCTCCCGTTGACCTCCGAGCCGAAGCCACTGCCGAGCGACGGGAAGATTCTGGCCGGCTGTGCCGTCATCGCCGCCATCTTCTGGTTCAGCTTCTTCACCTGGAGGTCGACTCGGCGCCCCGCTCCCCCCCAAGAACAGGCCGCTCCGGCACCCGCCCGGCCGGAAGGAGCGATTGATGCGCTCATGGCTTGCCGCCGCGCCGTGGAGAGCCAGCTCAAGAATCCGCGGAGCGCCAAATTCAAGGGGGCCCTCAGCGGCCCACTGGATGACGTCCACCAGCTTTCGGAAGGCGAGTTCCTCGTGCAGTCGTGGGTAGAAGCTGAAACCGCTCTAGGCGGTACGGTGCGCCGAGAATTTCTGTGTCAAGCGGATCTGGGTGCAAAGACAGCCGAAGTCTCGTTCCTTTAGGCAGGCCCCTCGACCCACCCACGGAGCACTTATGAGCCGCCTCGTTCCTCGCCCGGGACGCTGGAAGAAATCACAACGGAGACGCCTTTGGCGCTGGTGGAGGCAGGCGAAGCGGCGCATCCGAGGCGCCAGAAATCCGACCTGCCTGGACTGCGGTTACCTCGCCAAGGGAGACAGCGAAGCTTCGACAGTCGATAGGTGGCGGCTGGCGGCGATCGCTACGGCATTCAAGCGGGGCTCCTCCCCTGGAATCGAACCGCACTTGATCATCGTGGCGAACTGCTGGCGTAGCGCCTGGACAGCCGGAGTCTTCGCTAGGGCCGACGAAGCTGCCATTGCCGACGAGCTGTCCGAAGACCGTCGGAAATGCCCTCACTTCGTTTCATACACGCCGAACCGCGGCCCCGCACAGCATCTCGCCAGGCAAGAAAAGGACCTGAAATTTGAGCAGGAGGCGGCCCTTCGCAAGCGCCTTGCTCGCCTGAGCTTTTGGGGTGCACTCCTCGGCAGCTCCCTGGTGCCACTCATTAAGGCGCTGGTCGACCGCCTCTAGCCACCCTCTCCAAGCTGCTGCTTCGCCGCCTGCAGCAGCGTCATCCGCACCCATCCCGTCCGATTGAGTCCGGTGGCTTCGGCCGCCCGGTCCACCAGCTCGAGCTGCTCCTCGGTGAGCCTCACGAGCACGGATGAGCTGTGTCTCCTGGTCTCTCTTTCATCTTTCGCCATTGCCGGAATGTATATCCATCGGAAATCCACGTCAAGGCTTAACAGTTGGATATCCATTGGATATCATTTGGTCATACCGACGAGGGAGAAAAAGAGATGCTCGCAGCCATTCAGATCACCACCGCCACCGTCCAAGCCATCGAGTGCGACCGCTGCCTCGGCCGCGGCTGCCGGCAGTGCGCGGACGGCGTCGAGAGCTGGGATCTGTTTGTCGACGGCATTCTGGTCGGCTCCCTCGATCATCCCGACTACGACAACGGCGACGCTGCCGAGCTGGCGGCCCGCATCGAGGGGCTCCCCGTTGACCTCGCCGAAGACGTCGTTGCCGAGTACATGGAGGAGCAGTGATGACCACGAAGCTACAGCAGGAAACCACCGAAGAGCTCGGATACCCATGCAGCCACTGCAATGAGCCCTCCGTCTACTTCTGCCACTCCTGCGATGCCACTCTATGCGGGCAGTGCGCCGACCTCGACGGCGACCATGACGGAGACGGCTGGGTCGCCTTGATCACCTGCGGTGGAGACTCCAACCGACAGTGTCCCGCTCAGGAGGGCGTCTGATGCTCGCAAACGAGAAGGTCATCTACGCCTACACCCGCGACCAGGCCGTCAACGACGGTGTCCTGATGGATGCCTACCAAGGCGACTTCGAGGAGATCACTCAACAGCTCTTCCGAGAGACCCCGGTCTACATCGCCGCCGGACTGCTCTCCCTGATTGAGCGCGCGGTCGCCAACCCCCGCTGGTGCAACGACCTCAAGGGGGTCTGGTGGGATGTGGCCTATATGTCGACTTTCGGGCTCCGCCGGGGCCTCCCGGCGGGCGAGACCCACGCGTACCAGGTCATCATCACCGGCACCGGCCGGCGACGGAACCACACCATCTGCGTCAGCTTTGACGGCCAAGCGCTGACTTTCTGCTTTCCGGAGGAGGCCTAGTGGCAATCCTCACCGCCGACCGCGAGAAGGCCGTCGAGCGGGCTGCCTAGCCGTTCGGGTCGACCTCCGGTCCGCCCGCCACCGGAGCTCCGTCCGGGTCGTACTGCCCCCCATTGAGGCAGACGCCTCCATTGGGGTCCATGTGGCCGCCGTTGAGGGAGACGCCGCCGTTCGGGTCCTGCCCAGGGCCGCCGGGGAGCTGCCGGCCGTTGGGGTCCACCTGGCCGCCATTCAGGGAGATCGAGCCGTTGGGGTCGATGTGCCCGCCCGTCAACTGCATTGAGGAGTTCATGGGCGGAGTATACCGCCGGCCGGCGATTACGAGATTGCGCTGCCGCTGTTGTAGGATTGCAGTATGCGACGCACTGCTCTCTTCGCCGCCATCTTGATCTGCTTCGCAGCTTCCCCCGCCCTGGCCCTCTCCGTCGGGCCGCACATCGATCCTCTCGGGATCGCGCTCGAGGTTGGTCCCTTCATCGACCCCCATGGGCTGGAGGTCGGCCCTCACATCGACCCCACCGGCGCCGAGGCTGGCCCGTTCATCGATCTCAATGGCTTCGACTCCGGGCCGTTCATCGATCCCAACGGCTAGCCCCCTACCTCAGCACCACCGTCAGCACCACACCCACCAGCGCCACTACCAGCCCAGCCCAGGGCACCCAGCCCGGCACCTCGCTGGAGGGGCCGTAGAGCGAGCGCTTTGCCGCTCTCAAGGCGCCCACGAGGCTGGAGCTGCCGCCGAAGAATCTTTGGAGTGAACGGAGGAGAATTTCCGCTAACCAGGAAAATAGACGCATGTCGCCTCCCTTCTGAGAGTTGCGACACGGGCGCCACAAAGGTAGGATTCCCTCAGACGCTCTCAGCGACGCTCCGTGTCGCGTGAGCAGGAAGCCCCGGTTGCCGCCGGGGCTTTCGCCTTTCCGGGATTACTATAGGGGAATATCAGGGAAAGCGCAAGGAATGCGTCCAGCAAATACTTTACTACAAATGTATGTAGGTGTCAACACTAAATTTAAATTAAATATATTTGATATTTGCTTATATCCCCCCCCCCAGGAAATAGGGCTGTTGCCTCAGGAAGGGCCTACGGAGTTCTGCTGGTGCTTCCATCCGGCCTGAGTTGGATGCTGCCGATCTGTGGGTCGACGATGGATTCGACCTCGCCGAACGACAACGGCAAATAGGCCAGAAATGCCCTGATCTCTGCCGTCGGCCAACTTCGCCGGAGCAAGCTTGCGGTGCCCAGTATGCTCGCTCCCGTTGTGATGATGTCATCGACAAGAATCAAGGTCCGAGGCACTTCTTGATCCTGATCGACTGCGATGGTTTCAAAGTGATCCTGAGCGCTTGAGCGCTCACCCGGCGCGGCGAAGGCTGCCTTCGGGACGGCTCTCGTACGCTTCAGGATCGGGAGGACTTGGCCTCCCAAGCCTTGATCGACCAGAGCGGTCGCAAGCTCGAAGGGAGGCCAGAGAGAATCTGGTCCGATCAGGGAGCTTCTTGGTACTGGAACGAGTGCCGCCGTCGGGCTGAGGACGGTCTCCAGCAACCTGAGCTTTCGACGAAGCTCCGGGTTCTCGAACTCCTCGTCCTCCTTCTGAAACTCCTCGGTAAGCCTGAGCGCAATGTACTGCGCATTCGTGATCCCGAGACTGGCGATGACCTTGTTGTTCTTGAGGTCAAGTCGCGCATCGCGAGACTTTCGTGACAGCTCCGAGTCGCCTCGGACCGAGTATCGAAGGAATGAGGCGAACGACTGCCTAGAAAGCAAGCTCACCAGTGGCCTGTGAGAAAGGCAGCGAGCCGAGGAGGTCCTCGGTTCGACGAAGAACGCCAGCGCCGTAGTCGACCATCTTTTTGGGCCAGCTCAGAGAGGGATTCTCGACCACCGACCTGACCAAGAAAAGTGGACGCCCCATTCTAAGCGCCTCCCACCCCTGTGACTTGGTGCCGCTCGACTCGCCAGCCTCGATGATGACGGAAGCATCCGAAATCAGGGCCATGGTTCGATTGCGCATCGGGAAGTGAAATCGAGCCGTCTCGACGCCCGGGGCAAACTGGGAAACCAGCAGGTGCTCCGCTGCAATCTTGTCCTGGAGCGCTGCGTTCTTCCTCGGGTAGTACCTGTCCAGAGGCGTTCCAATGACCGCAATCGTCCGGCCGCCCGCTTCGATCGCCGCCGTATGGGCTGCGGTGTCGATGCCCTCAGCCAAGCCGCTGACGATCGTGACGCCATGCTCCACCAGTCCTCGAGCCAACTTGCGGGCTCGCTTCAGGCCATCCGGCGACGCCTTCCGAGAGCCCACGATCGCCACCTTGGGCCCGGATCTCAGAAGGTCAAGGTCTCCGCGGAGGTAGAGCGCTTCGGGCGCATGCTTGGCCTCAAACGAGTTCAACGGCCCAAGGACATCCTCAGGACTCCAAGGGGCGAAGCCCTTGCGGTCGTGCTCAGCAGGCGGGGTGGACGGCATACAAATGTCATTATAACTGACACGAGGCGTAACTGGGGCGTAATTCAATTCACCATGATCTGTTCCACCTGTCCCGCTCCCGCAGAATTTCAGCACTCCCTCAGTCAAGAGGACAATCCGAATCACCGCCTGAGGGGAATCCGTGCGTCTACGCCTCGCCATCACCGTCATCACCCTGCTGCTCCTACCCGCCACCGCCTCGGCCCAGACTCACGACATCGAACTGCGGGTGCACCTGGACAGCACCACGGCCACCCTCTCCGGCCAGTGGGGTGCCCCTCTCATCATCGCCGAGGCCGACCTCGGCCTCTGGATCGTCCCCAAGGTCGACGTCACCGGCGTGACGCTCGAGGTCTTCGAGGTCGACGGCCTCGGCGAGCTCCGCCCGCTCACCAAGACACCGCTACCACCCTGGGGGCACACCTCGCTCCCGTTGCTCGACGGCACAGTCGAGCTGATCTCCTACTCGGTGGCCGAGCTGTCGCTCGACGCCGACTTTCGCCCTCGCTCTTGCTGCATCTTCTGCGGCCAACAACTCCATTGCGGCGGCTGCGCCAGCAACGACTGCGGCTCATGCTGCGTCGAGTAACCGGAGACACCTGATGCTACGACTCACCGTTCTGGCCGCCGCCATCCTGATCTTTTCGTCCTGGACGCCCTCTCAGGCCTCACCGCCGGACTATGGCGCCTGGATCGAGACCGTCGTCCACGGCAAGGCAACCGGCCGCGTCTACATCACCGCGGAGTCTGACGGGTCGACCAAGCATACCGGGATGGGTGCCGTCGGACTCCACCTGGTCGCTGTCGACGGTCAGACCGTGACTGTCGAGGTGAGGCGGCTGGCCGATGGGCGCGAAGTAGTGACCCGGCTACGCCCCGGGAGGCTGCTCCAGGAGCTCGAGCTCCGCCAGGGGGCTCCGGCGGTGGCGACGATGCACGAGCCGGCGCTGGCGCTGCGCCTGGTGAGGGTGGTGCCCCTGGGGGGATAGAGGCCTCCTGCTACACTCGCCCGATGAAGCCTTCGCGCGATACCTTCCGCGCCCCAAATAAGCCGTCCTGGATTGCCGCCTCCGACGCGGCACATTGGGCCTCGACCGAGTTCAACCGCCCCAACTGGGAGGGCCTTTTCCCGGTGGAGAGCGCTGACGGTCGACGCTCCGGTCTCCTGGTGCGCAACCTCGATACTCAGCAGTTCGCCCTCTACGTCGCCGGCTCCTTCCAGTCCTTCCCGCAACGGGAGGGGCGACGCCTCGTCGAGAAGCGCGGATAACCTCTTGAGGGGCCGCCGCTGGACCGGCGAACACGAAGAGACTCTCGCAACCCTGGTCGAGGCAGGGATGAGCGACGCCGAAATCGCCCGCTCCCTAAACCGCACACTCAGAGCCGTGGAGATCCGCCGGAGCAAGCTCGGACTCCTCGGCGAGGCGTCCATCGAAGGCCGCCTCGACCTCATCGCTGGCCCGTACGTGGCTCCGCTTGCCCGTCGACGCAGCCGGCTCTACTGCCACTATCGTCACTGCGAGCAGGTCGTCGGCGGGTACACGGATGCCCCCATCTCTTGGCCGCGGGTCCTCAAGACTGGCAGGCACTCGCCGATCGTGACGGACGATCTGGCCCGGGCGGTGCGGACAGAGTCGGAGATCGCCGTGGCCCACCACTGGGGCGTCAGCGAGACCCTTGTGTATCACTGGCGCAAAGCCCTCGGCGTGGGGCCCATCACTGAGGGCACCAACCGCCTTTATCAGGAGTACAAGCCCAGCAAGCTCCCTGACGACGTGGCGGCCCAGGGGCGGACCACGGCCCGACGTCCCGAGGTGAGGGCCAAGATGGCGAAGACCAAGCGCGGCCAGGGGTCGCCAGAGATCGCCGCGCGCAACAAAAAGATCGCCCGCCGCTGGCTTGCCGGCGAATCGAGCCACGAGCTCGCCAAGGCCTACAGCGTCACGCCGGGCCTGATCGGCCACGTCGTGCGCGCGCTGTGCTCTCTGCAGGAGCGGGAGGCTCGCCCTCAACCTCGGCCCCGCTGGACGGACGAGGAGGATGCCCGATTGCTCGAGCTGGTCGAACAAGGAGTAACGAGCCGGCGGATCGCTGAGGACCTCGGCCGCTCTTACGACGCGGTGACAACCCGTCGGAGCAAGCTGGCGCGATCAAAAGACTAGCGCCTCCCCCTTCCCGCTCGGCACCGTGTCGGTAGAGACATGGACGAGCACGACATCACCAACCTCGACGACACCGACGCCTACGTCGCGGCCTACGAGTCTCCTCGCTCGGGTTGCGGATCAGACCAGTGGACGTGCCAATGCGTTGCAGCCTGGAGCTGTGACACCTGCGGCGGCTCGCTCGAGCTCGGGCCTGATGGCAGCGATCACCGCTGCCCGGAGGGCGCGGAGAGCGAGGAAATCGAAAATCTTCTCGATCGCCTTCAACAATCTCTGGAGCTCGCGCATCCTCTCTAACATGGGACTACTCGATCACCTCCCGCTCCCCAAAGACTTACGCGTCGCGCTACACCGAGACCTGGCCATCAGAGCGCTGCTCGAGCGATTCAGAGACGGCCGTCCCTGGCATCGACCCACCGATGAGGAGATCGCCCGCTTTCGGGCGGGCGAGGTATCAGAGGCCGAGCGCCTCGACCTCATCCAGAGGGCGCAGATGATTGAGGACTACGACGAGTGCCTAGCGATGCTCAGGCGTCTCGAGGGCGGATGGTCGGAGTGCTAGCCGGAGCTCTCGGCAGCCAGGGCTGCGTCGATCGCCGCCACCACCTCGGGCGAGGTCAAGGAGCCGTCTTCGTTTTCAGCCTCTCGGCAGCCAATGGCATCACCTCGCGGCGAGTAGGAGTAGCTCTCTGCCGTCAAGCTGGTCCAACGAGGCTGGCCAAGGCTGTTCGGCAGCTCCACGGCAAAGATCTGTTTACCGTTGGCGTGCGTGCCGAGGAGCGCCGGCACACGCACCAGAGGCTCATAGGTTTCGGCGGTGGCCCTGACGTAAGCGTTGTTGGCGCGCAGGGGATCTGGCAAATCGAGCTCGATGGACCCTCTCCAGACGACGGTCAGGCGCGAGGGCTTGCCTGCCTGCCCGGTGCGGACCTCGACAGTCTCCATCATTTCAACTCCTCGGCCGCCGGAGCGGCCTTGAGGTCAATCCCGGTGATCGCCTTAATGCGCTCGGCGACGGGAGCCCAGAGCTCAGGACTGTCCCGGCGGAGCGCCTTCGAGACCTGCGACTGGGATCGCCCTATCGCTGCGGCGAAGTCGCCCTGCTTCAGGAGGCCATGGCGGGCGCGCCAGATGTCGAGGAGTGTCCGGGCATCCTCCTCAAGCAGTTCGGGCAAGACGATCTCGCCGATGGCCTGGTATTCGCGCTCCTCCATGACCTCAAGATAGCACCGGACGAGACGATTCGTCAAAAAATATTCGGAATATCCTTGACATCAAAAAATATTCGGAATATTATTTGACCATCGAAGGCGGACAAGGAAACGGAGAACAGCCATGACGATCATCATCAACGAGCACGACACCATCGACCCGCAGCGCCTTGAGGCGCTGCACGAAGTCCACGACGAGTGCAAGGTCGAGGCGCTGGCCGAGTCGATGCGCGCTGAGGGCTGGATTGGCCGCTCGATCCTGGTGCTCGACGAGACGATGGCTCTTTCCGGCACGCACCGACTTGCGGCAGCGATCGAGGCCGGCATCGAGGTCCCGATCTACCGCATCAGCGCTGGTGCTTGGGACCCGGATACCGCCGAGGAGCAGCAGTGGGCCGCCGACCTCGCCGACGCGCGGGACGACGAGGAGCGTCTAGCGATTTTGGAACAAATCGGCGACGCAGAGGCCATCGAGATCATGACGGCCGAGATCGAGGCCAGCAACGCCTAGGCGGCTGACGCCAGCTCCAACGCCTCGCCACCGCGGGACGCTGGGACAGGCGCCAGCCCAACGATTGCCCCGCCGCAGCAGAGGGGATTGAGGCCGGGGTCGGACGAGCCGACCCGCCAGGCCAAGACAACCCAAAGGTGCCGCCCCGACGGGCGGCAGAAGGAGAAGCTATGTCCATCACCCTTACCCCTGAGACCCTGACCGGCGCAGCCGGCATCATTACCGGCATCGTCGCTTTTGTTCAGTCCCTGCGGGCTCGATCAGCGGCCGCCAAGGCCGCAGCCCGAAACGTCCAGGCTGAGATCGAGAACCGGCTCCATGCGATTTCCGGCGGCCGTATCGCCAGCCTGGAGCACCTCGTCGTAGAGGCCGGCCGCGAATCACGGCTCCTGACCTCTCCGGTGGCCGTCGTCTCCGAGCGTGACGAGATCTGGCGAGAGCTCCGTGCCTCGGGTTTTCGCGGAGCCCAGCCCGCCAGTGCAGACGGCGAGGCGACGATCGCCGTCGTCGACGGCGAGTTGGATGAGGAGGCCATCGGGGCCGTGCGCTCCCCGTACGTCCTCCTCTACAAGACCGGAGCGCCGTACCGAGGCAAGATGCCGCCCGCACAGGTCACCTTTGCCAACTCGCTGGTAACCCTGGACGCGCGCTTGCGCGAGCTCCTTCGCTACGCCGAGGGGCGGGCGTAGTGGCGGCTCGGATTCGCCGCCGACTTCGCCGGCTTCATCGAAGCGCGCTGGTCCTCTGGGCCAACATGCGGGGCCGCAGCCGTTACTGCTACGACTGGGACGGCCTCGGGGTCGAGATTGAGTTTCGAGTCGTCGGGCGTCTCGCAGCCGAGGACAGGTCCGAGTTCCGGCGCTTCGCGGAGGGCATTGGCGCCCACTTGGGCGCCCGGATTGCCGAACAGGGCAACAGGTCCCGCTAGCTGCAACTTTTGATCAGCCCGCCAGCCACTTCTCGAGGGCCGCCCTCCCGCAGTCCTCGAGCCCCTTCACCCGCTGCTCGTCGACGTCGAAGTCGAGCCCCTTCGATCCGCTGACGCCAATGGGCACCACCCGGCCCCACAGCTCCTCCGGCACATGAGCCCGGTTCGCGAGCCGCCGCATCAGCGGCACCAAGCTCCGCACCATCCCTAGCAGCCCCGGCCGGTACGGCTGCAGCTCTCCCTCGTCCTCGCCCTCATCGAGCCTCAGCCCAAGGATCTGCTCGGGCGGCAAACCCTCGAAGACGTGAAGCGGGTGATTCGCGACCACGCCCCCGTCGCAGCACCAGTGATCACCGATGCGCACCGGCGGCCATACCACCGGCACCGCCATCGACGCCAGCACCGCCGTTGCAATCGGCACGTCGTCGGCCGCCAGGTGGTCCAGCACGTCCGCCTGAGCCCTCGCGCGTCCTCCGAGTCGCCCGTAGAGCGTGACGGCCACAGAGAGGCGTACACCGCGTTCGTCGACGAGCTGCGCGAAGGTGAGGTCAGGGTCGCGAAAGCCGGCCTCGAGCACCCGCTCCCGGAGCCAGCGGTGCGGATAGTCGAGCGACAGCGCCCCGCCACGGGTGATCAAGCGCCAGAGGGCCGCCAGCCAGCTCGAGGCGGTGAACCGATCCCAGGGCGTCTCGAGCATCACCCGGCGAAGCGCCTGGGCGTCGTAGCCGAGAGCCCAGAGCATGGCGGTGATCGCGCCGGCCGAGGTGCCGGCGAGGTGGTCGGGGCGGATGCCCCAGTCTTCGAGGGCCTCGATGATGGGCAGGTACGCTAGGCCGTTGATGCCGCCGCCCTCGAAGGCGACGGCGCGGACCTGGGCGAGCTTCGCTGGTGGCGAGGGCTCGGTGAGGATCAGAGCTCGTAACCCCTGAACCTGCGGTACGCGGGCGGACAATCAGGCCAGCGGCGAGCTCGGCGCCTCTCTCGCCGGTTGAGCGATCGCTTGAGGTGCCGATGGTAGCCGCCGCGCTCGCGGACGCATGCCTGCTCGAAGAGCTTGAAACGCTCGCGGCGCAGCGTCATAACACGTACCGCCGATAGTTGGCGATGGCCTCCTCGACCGTCCCCGCACAGCCCTTACACCAGGCGGCATGCCAGTACCGGGCGAGCCCTTCGATGTCGGCGGGCGCCGGTAGAGGCTTCGGATGGCGCCAGAGCTGCAGGCGGGCGACCGTCGTCGCGTACCGGAGGTTGACCGGGAGGGCTCGCTCGCCGATGGCGATCAAGTCCTCGAGCGTCCCGCCGTTGCGACCGAGAGCCATCGCCAGGATGGCGTGGTAGTCCGGCTTCCACCGGACGTAGTTGAGCCACAGATCCCGGTGGGTGGCGGCCTCCATCTGGAAGATGCCCAAGGCGGGACCCCGAGGCTTTCCGTCGGCGTCCACCTGCCAGAGGTACCGACCAGCTCGACTCTCGTGAGCCGCAATCAACAAGAGGAGCTGGAGAGCGGCGTCCGTGGCGAACTTGCTGCCCATCTGGCGAAGCGCGTCCCAGATGGCGCGGCGGAGGTGTAGGGGATGGATCATGCGGCACCCCTCGCCTCTTCGAGCTGCCTACGGAGACACTCCGCCTCATCCAGCGCTCGCCGGTGACTTGCCTTGCAGGCTTCCACCTCCTGCTTGAGCTGCTCGATCTCTTGCTCAGCCTCCTCGAGCCGCCGCTCGGTGCGCGCGAGCCTCTCCAGCAGAGCCTCCACCTCGCGCTGGTAGGTCTCGGCCAACCCCTTCGCCGCCGTGCCTGCGAGGGCCACCAGGTCCTGCGAGGTCTGGCTCTGGAGCTGGTTCCGCTGGCCGATCACCCTTGTCAGGAGGCCGGAAAGGACGACCAGCGCCACCGCAAGCGCGATCAGGCCTGCAACCTTGGGGTCGACGTGCTCGAGGAGGGCCCCGAGCTGGGAGAGAGCGATCATGGCGTCACTCGACCTCCACCTCGACCCGCTCGAACCGCCAGCCCAGCGGGCGGACGTAGGCGTTGACGATGTCGCGCTGTTGCCCCAGGACGAGCTCGAGACCCTGAAGACCGCCCGCCCCCAGCCGCAGAGCCGGCGACGTCTGGCCGCCGCCGGTGTAGGTCACCGTCCTCGCCACCAGATCGACGCGCAGCTCGATCGCCACACGAGCGCCAGGTCGCAGAGCCCGAGCCCGCCCCGCCCACGCCCGATGGCTGCCGTCGTGTGGGTCCAGCAGCACCCGGTCGGTGCGCCGATACCGGGTGTTTGCGAGGAGCTCCAAGATCACGCCGGAGCCGCTCCGCAGCCGGATCAGGCCCGGGAAGATGCCGGCCGGCGGATCGGAGGCGGTGATCACCGCCCGTACGGTTAGCGAGCGGGCCCCGTCGGGGAGATCAAAGACGCGCTCCGAATCGCCAGAGGTGGCGACCCACGACCCGGGGATCAGCGACAGAGTGACGGGCTGGGGCTCTTCCGGCTCGGGATCCGGCGCCGGGTCGGGTGCTGGATCCGGTTCGGGCTCCGGTACGGCCGGCACCTGCTCGAGGTCCTCGACACGGCCGCCCAGCGAATCAACCCGAGCCTCCAGGCCGTCGAGCCGCTGGCGGATCTCGTCGAGCTCGGCCGGGTCCGCCGGCGTCTGCGGCTGGTCGGGCTCCGGTTCCGGGTCGGCCGGGGTCTCGGGCTCCTCCGGCTCCGGTGGGTCGGACTCGGGCTCCGGTGCCACCTTCGGGAGGCATTGGGGAGCCTCGTTGCAGCGCCACCGCACGAAGTAACGCCGGCAGCCGTCGAAGTTGGGATCGCTGAACACCCGGCCGCTTGCCCGGCACCGATCGAGGATCTCGTCGACCTCGAGACAGCCCGGCTGACCATCGCAGGGCCTTAGATCGGGATCGCACTCCCACCCCTGAGGACAGCCGGTCGACCGCGGCGGCCGCCAGTCCAGGCCAGCACCGCAGGTTGCGAGCATGTCCTCGGTCTCCCGCGCGTTTGGCGGCCGGCCATGGCGCTGCTCGTAGGCCCGTTTGATGAGCTGGGAGCGCTCGTCGGCACACCGGAAGCGCCAGCCCGTGTTGGCGGCGGGCCGGCCGTAGCGCTGGCGGTAGGCGTCGGCCACCACCGGATTGCTCCGGTCGAGCGGCCACTCGGGCGAGGTTCCGGACTCCCGCCAGGGATCGCGCTGGCAGCGCATCCGGTAACTGAGGACGGCCCGACGGCCATCCGGCGCTCTGTCGCTGCTCTGAAGGCGGCCGTACCGGAGCAAGGCATTGCCCGTGGCGTCCCGACAGGCGTCGTAGGCGACCACCTGGGCGTCGGCAGGCGGCGCCGGCAGGAGGACGAACACCGGCCACAACGAAAACAGGATGGCGGCGGCCAGACCGGCCAATCGGATCTTTCGCATCATGGAACCTCCTCGGCCAGACACTCCCCGCGCTCCCAGGCGCGGAGGCCGGCCTCCTCTTGGTCGTTGATCGAGAGCCCGTAGCGCTCAGCCTGGGCTCGGTAGGGGGCCGCCGCTCGGCGGCGAGCGGAGGGACTGCTGGGGCACCATTCGTGAGGGCCTCGGTCACCCTTCGAGCGGTTGGTCGAGGCACTCGAGATCGCCAGATTGCGGCGGTCCTCGTACATCCGGCGCCAGAGCCGGCGGCTGGGCGGCTTGCCGTGGGTCTCGCAGTAGCGATCCCACATCGCGCGTGCTGAGTACCGATGGTCAATGTCGACATCGGCAAACGTCACCGCCAGCACGACGGACCGCGAATAGTCGTCGGGGAACGTGCCGCCGAGCACCGTGCAGCCGTCGGCGCTCATGACGGCGTGGCCGCGCTCCCTCAGGAGGCGATCACGGGTAGACAGACAGCGGCGGGTCGACCAGGCGGGCCGGTAGTAGGCGTCGAGGCAGGCCTCGACGTCAGGACGGGCCGGAGGATCCGCGAGTGCGGGCGGCGCCAGCGCAAGCAGCGCGCCGACAAGAAGGGCTAGGCGTAGGGGTCGGGCTCTTCGATTCCGAGCAGCCGGCAGAGAGCGATCCGAATGACCATGCTCTTGCTCATCTCGTTGTCGAAGGCGAACTTCCGGAGAGCTTGCCGCTCCTCGTCCGTGAGATAGGCGTTCTCGCGGTGAAGGCCACCAGGGGTCACGGAGTGCTTTCCGCCCCGGGGGCCTCGAGCCCTGCCGGATGAGTCGGACATAGGCCGAGACTACATTGCCTAGCCCCGAGATCGACGCTTCATGCACGTATACCCCCATAGGGGTATAGTAGTTCAAGAGCTGATCTACGAATTCGCGCCACGGCGCGATAACCCCTCGGAGAACCCCATGCGAAAGCTGTTGCCCTCTGCCGTCCTGATCTTGGTCGCTTTGATTCCCCTGGCAGGCTGCGCCTCGGCCTCGGAACCCGCTGTCGACAGCGCTGAATTGAAGGCCTCGGACCTGTCCTTCTTCTTCAGCAACCGCTGGGAGGACGGTCAGGCCCTCGCGCTCATCCTCGAGTTCACGCGCCGGCCGGCCGATGTCGAGGTCACCGGCGTTGCCATCAACGGCGCGACCTTGACTCTCCAGTTCAGCTCCGGCTTCGGCAACGCCGTCCTGTCGACGGACGATCTGGAATTCTTTTTCGGCGCCCACTGGGCCTCGGGACCTGTCGCCCTCGAGCTGCTCCGCGACTTCGTTCATCGCCGCCAGTGCGCCGACTTGGTCGGCGTTGACGTGGCGAAGGGCGGCGCTGCCCTGGCGTTCGATTTCTCCCCTTGCTAGGGCTCTCATCGCGCCTCCTCGAAGGCGATCGAGGCGCTGTAGAGCCCCCGGCTGCCCGGCATGTGTTGGATCCCCGCCGGGCGGCCGGCCAGGTGGCCGAACATCCTCAGTTCGGTCCGGAAATCCTCATCATCAGGAAGTAGGGAAAGTAGGAAGTTTTCGGGCCACGCACGCTGCCCGAGATACCGAAGCACCGAGCCATAGGCCTGCTCCCGCGTCAAGGGGGCGAGTCGCAGGTTCGCCCCTCCGCGCGTCGCTCCAAACGCGGCGAGGTCACGATCACCGGCCGTACGGAGGATCTGGCTCCGCAGGTCCACCGGCTGAAGCGTGAGGTTTCGGCCCAAGAAGCGCGCCGCGAGGCCAGGGCCGAAGGGCAGGGCAGCGAGCTCGACGAATCCATCCGGATTGTCGGGATCCATGATCTCGACCCGCATGCGGAGGGCGTCGACCGGACTGATCTCCCCTCCGGCATCCCGAAAGTTGTAGATCCACGGCACGGAACTACTCCGCACCTCGGAGGGGTGGATGAGCTCGAAGCCGTCTTGCAGGATCGCCGGCCAGACGTCGACGAAGCCGGTGTCATGAATGCCCGCCGGCGGCGCCTCCTGGTACTCGAGGTCGACCGCCTTGATCCGGACATCGGCCGAAGATCCCCCAGAGGTGGCGATGTCCCGCTCGACTCGGAGCTCGAGGCTCGCGGGGTCGGAGATCTCATCGGCCGAGAAGTGCCCGCGGATCAGGACGTCGGTGTCGGCATCGCTCCCCCTGAGCGTCACGGACCGCAGCAGGCGCACATCCGCACCGCCCTCGGAGAGGTACAGATTGACTCGGGTCTCGATCGACATGAGGCCGGCGCTCTTGAGCTGTACCAAGGCACGCGCGGTGTGCACCAAGCGGGCCGGTGAGAGCGAGACGGGCGCCGGAAACCCGATCAGGGCGGACGACATCCCTTGCGAAGCATCTACGGGGATCAGCTCGGCCCCATCCGGTGCCGTAGGGTCCTCGTCGATGTCGACCACGGTTCCGGCGTAGTCGGAGCCTGAGACCGAGTCCGGAGCGAGGCGGACGCGGTCCGGCACAAAGAGGTCATGGGCGTTCGAGACGCTGACGCGGATCCGGGCCGATTGGCTCAGGTTGCCACCGATGGCGCCGATCGAAAGCAGCTTGATGGGGTTGGGCTGAAAAACTGCCGGCGCCAGTGCGACGTCGAGAACGCAATCCGGCTCCGAAGCGCTTGCCGACCGCCACCAATCGAACAGGTTTCGCGTCTTGAGGTTCTCGACCGGCGCCTCCACGGGATCGGCCTCGCTCGACGCCGAGAACGTCGAGGTCAGACTCCAGTCCGGCACCGCACCAATCACGCAATCGGGTTCGTTCATCCGATCCCTTCCACAGCCCCAAAGGGGCCCGTCTGCAAATCGAAGGCGGTAAGGAGATAGAGCTTTCCGTCGGGGTGGCCCAGCTCGGCCGACCAGACCCTCATCGGCTTGCCGATTCCCACCCGAGGCACCGGGCGAGAGAGGCGAATCCGAACCCGGTTCAGCCCATCCACTCCATAGTGGTCTTGTTGGCGCCTCATGGCGCTGACGCGGGCCGGCGAGCGGAGCCTAAAGGGAGACAGGATCCGCGGCCCAGGCTCGGCGTCTGGGTGCCGCTCGAGCACATTCGAGGCTGCAGGCCAAGAGGCCTCCCGCCACTCGCGCCCCACGAAGGACCGGTGCGCAGCACCCTCTTCCGCCGTCCCTCCCATGGCAGAGTCCTCGGCGACCAGGTCGGCATCCCCTTGCACGGTGTAGTTGCGGGCGTAGGCGACAGTCTGCCTCGAAGTCGGCGTCAGTGTGTCCACGATGCGCGCATCGAGAATGTCCGCCTCCTCGCGGATCTCGACGTAGCCCTCTCGGGCCGTCCAGACCACCGAGCCGTCGGTCACGGTCCCGCCGATGACGCTGGGCCAAGCCGGCTCCGAGCCTCCGGTCGTGCCGGCCGTCGTGCACTGATAGCGCAGGCGGCTCAGTCCACGATTGACGGGTTCGATCCAGGCGCCGATCTTGTGGTTGCTGGCGGGCGACCACTCGGGATCTACGACCGGGCGCTCCATCTCGAAGATGACCGCCTGATCGAAGTTGTCGAAGTCGAAGCCGGCACCAATGCCCGCGGCAAAAGTCGAAAGGACATCGACCAGACGGCCGCCGCTCGGCAGGTAGGCCTCGAGCTGGTCGGTGATCGGGAACGAGTCGAAGGCGAAGCGGTTGATTTCCGACGGATCGAGCGGTCCGAGCGGCTTGGTCAGCCACGCCTCGGTGATCTCTCCGAAGGTCGCCGGCAGCTTGGTGCCGTCGAAGTCGCCTTCGACATCCATCGTCACCGCGCCGGGCTCGCCGACGAGGGTGTGCACCTCGACACTCCCGGTCGTCGTGCTGACGGTGTAGTTGTCGGTCGGACCGGTCCCCTCGGACAAGAGTCCGCCCCGGTAGCGGACGGGATCCGCGGAGCGAGCTTGGCGAAAGTGCCACATGTAGGCACGGTCCGGAGCGCTGACCAGGACCGGGGAGACGTTCCTCGAGCCCGCCCCCCAGGTGCTCGGCATCGGGACGCCTTCGAGGTTCTCATCACCCGTCAGGGAGGCCTGCCACGAGCCGTTGGTGATCGCGCCGTTGGCGCTCTCGACCTCCTCGAAAGCCGTTGACCCGAATCCGTCGTTGAGCTTCCAATGGCGCAGTAGGTCCGGCTCGTCCCCTTCGAGCACGCCCCCGGAGTACTGGACCAGCTCGTCCAGGGTCAGCACTCGGGACCACTGCGAGAATCCCAGGAGCGATAGATCCGTCGTCGCCGAGCCACCGAACGTGAGCGGAGCAGCGTTCCCTGCGGGCGAACCCGTCGCATAGGACTTTTCCGCCAACACCTCGGCTTCGCCGAAGCGATCGACCCGCGCCACCCGCATCTGAAGGCTTGTCGTGTCAACACTCACCGCGATGACAGCCCACTCGTCGACGATCAAGGAATCGACCGGCGTGTCCACGATCCCTCCACCGGTGCCGCCGGCGAGCTCCTCAATCACGAACCTCACTTGACCGTCGCCGAAGGTCGCGACTCTCCAGCCAGCCGGAGCCCCCGCGTCCCGCTTCTCGGCGACGACCTGAAAAGACCCTGAGATTCCGGGACGAACGTGGAAGACCCATGTGAAGGATCCGGTGACGTCACCGACATCCCCCATGTCCACCCTCGGGGTGCCCTTCGAGGAATCGAGCCGTAGACACGCCGGACCATTGCCCCAGAATCGCGGCACGTTGAGCTCGCGCTGAAGGAGCCTCCGCCGATCCTGGAGTTGGAGAACCGCCTCGGGCCCTGCGAACACTAAGCGGTCGCAGCGACCCCGCAGGATCTCCTCATAGTCGTCGTAGGAGCGAGGTGCGACCGGATTCGCCAACGCCCAACGCGCCAACCATCGAGCACCGGCAAAGCTCAGATCTCGGAGGTGCTCCAGCGGGCCCAGCTCACCCGGGCCCGAGGGGTTTCCGAGTTTCCAGGCCCCGAAGCTCGCCGCCACCGGGCCGCCCAGAAGGCCCGCCCGGAAGATGTCCCGGCGGTAGTTCGGAGCCTCGAGCAGGTACGCCGGAAAGTGCTTGGTCGGCAGGGAGTCCGTGGGAAGCGTCAGGAGGCCGTGAGTGCTGAAGCGAACCGGCACCTCGCTACCGCCGGCATCGCGCGGCCAGGCCTCTAGCAGCCACGCGCAGGGACTACTCATCGCGTGCCTCCATGCCAGGGATGAGGCACCGGCTCCGATGCCGAGTACTCGGCGGTTCGTCGCAGGCTGGCCGTCTCGTCGGCTTGAACCTGGGCGATGCCAAGGCCCTCGCCTCGCTGCTGATTTCCTGCTCCGGTGAGGGCCACCAGTTCGCGAACCTCGGCCCGAAGCCCTTGGACCTCGCGCACGAGATCGGAGCTCTCGGACACCGGGGGAACAAAGGCATCACCGGCCAGGATCACGCCCGCACTCCCTGGGATTCCGTCGGTCGTCGTGGGCCCCGATCCGGGGAGTCCGTCGAGACCCGAGGCCCCGCCCTCTTCGAGCCCCGCGAGCTGGTCGATGGCGGCGAGCACGAACTGGCGAAGGGAGAGGAACTGAGATCCCGATCCGAGGACGTCCTGGCCGGCCTGCAACAGGTTCCGGAGGACATCCGGGAGCTGCTCGAGGGCCGCGATGCGGGTGGCGTCATCGGTGGAGCTCGCGGCACGGAGAAGCTGCTGAGCTTGCCCATAGAGCTGATCCAGCTCTTGGCGACTCGTGACCCCGGAGCCTCCGCCCGGCCCCGTCAGCTCGCTGCGTAGCTGGCGAAGCGGGTCGATGAGCGAGTCCCAGAACCGCTGAATCGCCCCCTCGTAGGCTTCGAGCTCGCGGGCGCCACGCCCCAGCACCTCGAAGATCTCTTCGAAGTCACTCCGGATCTGGGCGAGGCGCTCGAGGTTCGAGTCAGAACCGCCCTCGCTCTCGTAGCTTTCGAGGAGCCGGAGGGCGTTCTCGAGGCGCTCATTTCGCGGGTCGAAGTCGACAGGACTGAACCGCGGGCTCGAAGTGATCGGCACCACGTTGCCGACGCTGGGCAGAACGATCTCTCCCGCTTCGTAGGCCCCCTGAATATCACCCAGGAGGCCCTCGACGAGAACGATTTGCTCCTTGGTCAGGATCCCCATCTCCTGGAGCAGCTTGAACTGGAGCTCGTAGTTGGCGATCTCCATTCGGAACCGCAGGTCCTCGAGCTGCGCGCGGGCCTCCTCGTTCTCGGTCCACCGGAGCAAGCCGTCGACGAGGTTGCCGAAGAGCTGCGCGCCGGTGGCGGCAACGGCCTCGCCGACCTGGCCGGCCGTCAGCCCCAGGGCCTCGAAGTTGTTCCTCAAGAACTGGATGGACTCGGCGACGGCGGCCATCTGCCGGCGGGTCTGAACCGACGGAACCCCGAGGCTTGCGAGCACCTCCTGCCCGAGCTCCTCAAGGGCCCGGCGCTCCGCCTCGTTGATCTTCCAGCGAGCCTCGATCAGCTCTCCTGTTTGAGCGAGCCAGGCCTCATTCGCCGTCCGCAAGTCTGAGTACCGATCGGTGATCGCCTGCAGCCGCTCCGGGAAGCCGGTCACGCTTCGAAGGTTCTCGGCGAGAGCCGCGCTGAACTGGTCGCGGAGCTGCTCGGTGAGGACTCCGATGGCCTCCGAGGCCAGCTCACCATTGGCGCCTAGCTTCTGGACCCGCTCCCGCAGATCAGAGATGCGCGACATGGTTTCGTCGATCGACCTCTGAAACTCCGGCAGGCCCGACCGAACGATGCTGCGCAACTCGTCCTCAAGGGATTCACGCTGCTGGCGTCGATTCGAACCGCCACCCCCGCGCCGACGGGCCTCGCCCGGCGCGATCGGGTCGGGCAGGCTGGCGAGCTCGCGGTCGATCTGGGCGAGGCGGTCGCGAAGCAGGGGCAGGCGCTCCGCCAGTTCGCGAACAGCCGCCGCGGCTTCGTCGCCCCGTAACGCAAGGATGGCCGCCGCCCGCTCCGCTTCCTGGACCTGCTGAAGGACGACATCCCGCTCTTGCTGGCGGACGTTGATGTACTGCTGCAGCTCGGTATTGAAGCCCTCGATGTCCCGAAGCTGCTGCTCGACGGGCGAGAGGTCAATCCCCGCGACCTGGTCGCGCAGGTCGTTCCATGCGCGGATCGACTTGTCGACGCCCAGCCGCGTCGAGAGGCCGAGCTCCTCGAGCCGCTGATTGGTCGCCTGGAGATCTCGGGCTAGGTCTCGGGCCGTTTGCTGCATCGGCGAGAGGCCATCGTCGAGGAGGCCCTGCACAAAGGACAGGTTTTCCATCAGCTCCTCGAGGGAGCGGAAGGGCGCCTGGAAGACCTGTTGGATCTCTTCGGAGACCCCCGACAGAGTCGCTTCGCGGAGGCCCTCCTGCAGGGCAAACTGCATGGCCTCCTCGACGGTCTTGAACCAGCCGATGTACTGACCACGCAGATACACCCGAACCGTCTCGCCGTCGTTGCGGATCTTGATGGCGATCTCGGGCAGGTCTTGGACGATGCCGCCCGTCAGATCCTCGATGGCATCGAGGGTCTCCTCCCAGGCGTCGACGATCGCGTGACGCTGCCCAAAGGCGCTCCGGCTCCGCTCACCACCGGAGACTCCGAAGGTGGTCTCTGCCCCAAACTTGTGCCGCTGGGACGCTGAGTCCAAGGCGACGATTGCGGCGAAGGCGATGGCCGCCCCGAGACCCGCCCATGCGCCGGCAGTGACGCCACCAGCACCGCCTCCACCTGCGGCGCCCGCTCCGGCCGCCCCCCCTCCGCCGCCACCGCCAAACAGCTTGCCGAGAGACCCCAGAAGGCCTCCGAAGGACCCGCCACCACCACCCGTCGAGGTCGCGATGTTGACCGCAAACTGCTGAGCTGCCCATGCCGCCGCAACCTCGGAGAGGGTTCGGATGGCGAGCTTCTTGACGCCTTCCCAGAGGTCGCCGAAGGAGTCGATGCCGTTGGTAAAGATGGCTTCGAAGGTGTTCGCGAACTCAGACTGGAGCCCATCGAGGAATCGGTCGTAGGTCTCCTGGATCGCCTTGAGGCGCTTCTCCCTGAGGTGCTGGTCGAGCTGCTCGTTGATCTTCTCGAGGCTCTTCTCGGTGTGCTCGAGAACCTCCTGACCGGCCTCGGAAAGGATGACGTCGAGCTCGAGATCCACCTCCATCTTCGGAATCCGGTCGCTCGCAGCCTGGAGACTCTCCTCGATCGATGCCTCGATGGCACCCTGCAGTTCCTCCAGATTCAGCAGGGTCGTCAGCAAGGCCCGCAGCCTCTCGTCCAGGAGCTGCGCCGGGCTGATCCCCCGCTCCAGCGCTGCCGCCACAAGCCGAAGCTCGCGCTGGCCCTTCTGGGCAGCAGCCTCCAAGGCCTTCAGCGCTTCGATGTCCTTCAAGACCTCGATGGTGTGATCGATGATCGCGAGCCGGTTGTTGATCCACGCCTCGCGGAGCTTGGAGAGGCCGCCGCCTCCGCCGCCGCCATCCGTCACCTCATCGATGACCGTCACCATGTCCCGAGCCCGTTCGATCCAGACCTCGGTGACGCGAATGTCCTCCTGCTTGGCTTCGATCTGCTCCTCGAGCTTCTGGACTTCGAGGACGTTGCCGAGAATCCCTCCCTTATTGCTGTTCTCCTGCGCCTTCTTGAGCTGCGCCTCGAGCTCGGCGAGCTCCTCGCGGGCCTGCTCAGCGCCAGCCGTCAGCTTGTCGAAGAGATCCTGCGACACCACGCCCTTTCGAATCGCCCGGTGCACCTGACCCCACACCTCGGCGAGACGCGACGACTCGATGATGGCTTCGCGCTCTTTGTCGAGCGCCCGGCTCCAGGCGCTGACGATCTCGTTGAGGCCAAAAGCAAGAGCAACGCCGGCAGCCCCCAGGGCGGTCGTCGAGATCGCGATGGCCTTCAGGTTGGTCACCATGTCCATCGCCACCAGCCGCGTATAGCCTGAGGTCACAGCCCACAGCGCAGTACTCAGGTCGAGCGTCGCGATGCTCGCGATCTTCGAGGCACCGGCGACGGTGATCAGCCATGCTGCAAGCTTCATGGTGATCAGCGTTGCAACGGCGATCTTCAGCAGTTCGAAGTAGTCGAGGAGGAGCTTGAGGCCCGAGGCCGCCAAAGCCGTGGCCTCACCAGCTACGCGCCCCCATTCCCTGAAGAGATCTCGGTTCTCCTTGACCCAGTCTGAGAGGTCGCCGGCGCCGCCGCTCAGCGCCCTGGTGAAGCCCTCGCCCAAGGTGACCGCCACCACTTCGATGGCCGCTCGCAGACGGTCCATCGAGTGCGCCCCAGACTGGGCCGTTCCCTCGAACGCCACCTGGTTGTCGTTCATGGCGGAGCTGACCGACTGCGAGATGGCGAGGAACTGCTCCGACTGCGCCCCCGCGGTACCAAGGACGCCCGCCAAGGCCCGAACGTTGGGGATGAAGCGCGCGAGGGCCTCCTGGTTCCCGTCGAAGGCATCCAGCAGGTCGACCAGGGTCTGGGCGAGACCCTTCTCGCGAACCGATCGGCGGATGTCGTCCAAGCTGAGCCCGACCGAAGCAAGAGCCCGCCGACCTTCGGATCCGCTCTTGAACAGCAGGTTCAGGGTGCCCCTCAGGGCTGTCACGGCCTCGTTCGCATCCACGCCGAGACGCGTGAAGGTCGCGATGAAGCCACCCACATCTCCGAAGGTCACGCCTGCCTCGGCGGCGATACCGAGAATGCGGCCCAGGGAGCCCGCGAGTTCGGAGGCTTCGAGGTTGCCCTCTCGCACCGTCGCCACGAGGATCGAGGTCGCCTGAGAGGCCTCGAGGCCCTGCTTCGAGTACGCCTGAATGGCAGCGGTCACCGCCCGCGCGATGGTTGCTGTCTCACCAAGACCGACGGCCGAGGCCTTGCCCGCCTCGGCCACCACGTCCAGAGCCGAGGCACCCCGCTCGCCGGCGGACGTGACGACGAACAAGGCCCGCGCGAGCTCATTGGGCCCGCGGCCGGCATCCACAGCCAGGGACAGCAGGTCGCCCTTCCAGGCCGCAACCTGCTGCTGGGAAACACCAACCAGCGTGTTGATCTTCGTCAGCGACCGTTCGAACTCGTTCGAGAAGAACACCATCTGCTTGATCAGGATCCCAAGACCCAGCGTGGCGATGATTCGCTTGAGCCTCTGCAGGGACCGGCGCATCCGATCCGATCCTCGAGAGGCACGATTCGCCCCGCTTTCGACCTGGCGGCCGCCGCGCTCGAATTCCCGACCGGCCTTGGCCGCCCCGATGGTCTGGAACGCAACCTCCGCGCTGAAGCGAACGCCGGTGGTCACGCCCTCACTCCTTCTTGCCGGAGTCCTCCATTCGGCGCACGGAGGCGCGGAGCCTCTCGCCCGTCACGGCTCGCACGAAATACCTCCATACCTCCATCTCGGGGGCGTAGGTCACTCCCACCGAGGCCAGTAGAAAATCGAGCTCGCTGGGGATCAGGGTTCCGGATCCATCGCGTGGGCACTGAGCCTCGATCGCGAGGATGGGCTCGAGGTAGTCCGGCACCTCCTCGATGGGCCCGAAGTCCGGAAAGAAGTCCTCCATTCGCCGCTCCCGACCCCGCCGCCCGCAGCCGGGGCATCGAAGCGGATCCCACTCCCTCTCGCAAGACCCGCAGCGCCCGGGCTCCTCGAGATCCTGCTCGCACCAGAGGCAGCGGCTCGGGTGCCATTCGCGCCCGCAACCGATGTCCGTCCCTATAGCTCGTCCGCAGGTGCATTGCTTGTTCTCGAGGTTGTCCGGGCGCCACTCGCGGGCGCATGCGGGGCACTGGAGCCAAAGGCACTGCCAACGCTCCAGCGCCCCGTCAATGCGGTCTCGTTGCTCGAGGCTCAGCCCTCCCCACTCTCCGAAGAGCCAGCGGGCGTAGGCGGTAAAGACGCCGCGGAGTCGGCGAGAAATCCCGCGCGAAAAGCGTCTTGGTCTTCCGCTTCGTCGAGAATGAACTCGGCCCAGGCGTCTCCCAGCGGCTGGCCGCCATAGGGCATCTCCGTCGGGACCCAGGCCACGTTGCCCTCGGGCCCCGGGCGATTCAGCAGGAAGGCCGCGCGCTGCTCGGCCGAGCAGTCGACGGGCTCACCGGTTTCGGAGGTGACTTCCCAATCCTCGATCAGGTGTTCCGAGATGCCCGGCTTGAGCTCCTCCAAGGCCTGACCCGCGAGGGCCTCACCCGAGAAGTCGAGCTTCTCGATGGCTCGCTCGACGAGCTCGTCGTCGACACCCTGCCCCTTACCCTTTCGCTTCCGCATGCCGCGGGTCTTGACCGACTCCTGCAGGACGGCCTTGCTCAACTTGGCCGCCAGAGGACTCTCCTTGCCAAAGGCGTCGCGAAGCCAAGCCTGATAGCCCTCGAAGCCGGCGCGGCGAACCTTGAGGCGGATACCAAGCCCCCAAGGGTCGTCAACCCATCGGGAGTCGATCAGGCCGCCGAAATGACGAACGTCGCCGAAGCTCGGCGCGATAGCTGCTTTGTTGCTCATGTCGTGCTTTCTCCTCTAGCTCGTGCTGGTCGAAAAAATCGCCGGAGGCCGCCACCTGCTCCGATCCCAAGGCCTGGCCGGCGTAGGGCCAGGAGCCGGGCACGAACCGGGCAGAGGCCCCCGATCTCTCTGAAAATCAGATCTGGTGGACGTCGGTGTTGTCGTCGTAGGTCACTTGCCCGTCGACCGGAATCGTCAGGCTCGAGGTGTGAGCATCGCCGCGGTTGCCTCCAAAGGGGAGCTGGGTGACCAGGAGGTCGCAACGGAACTCCGGATTGTCCGCGTCCTTGGCGCCGCTCTTCGGGCGGTAAACGAAGGTCGTGACGTCGTCGGCCCGGAAGGCGTCCACGAGCAAGCCGAGAGACTCCGACAGCGCCGTCTTGTGGATGAACTCGATCGTCACCTGGTGATCGCCGACGCCCTTCGCCCGCCGGTTGGCGAGGTCCCCCAGGGCCGAGACGTCCACGTCCCCATAGCCGAGATTCACGGTGACGCTGCGGATGAGGCCCGAAATATCGGTGCCAGAGAAGACTGCGTGGACTTGCTTGATGACGTGCTTGTCGGTCGCCATGGTGGCTCTCCTTTACGGCTCGGTCACGATGGCGAGCGCCATCAGGACGTAGTAGGCAACTCCGCCGGTTCCGGAGACCGTGAACCGCGGGCGGTAGAAGGTGTGAGGAGTGATCGGGTCGGTATCGCCGTCGAGAACGATCTGCTCCGCAGCAGGCTCGCCCAGGACTTGACTGAAGCTTGCCCGACTCACCGGCGCGGCGAAGCTCGCGCCGATGTCGCTCTCGAGCTCGACATCGAGGGTCGGACTGGTTCCCGTGACGCCCGGCGGATTGACCACATGGAGCGAGACGACGAGCTTCTCGCCGGGGCCCAGCGTGCGCCCCAGGTCGATGGCGGCACCAACACCCGAAGCCGTGAGGCCAGGGGTACCGAGGTTGTTGTAGAGGACCGGGCCGCCGTACGGGAGGCCCTGAGCCATGCACTCGAGGCTGAACTCGGCCAGCGAGCCCCGCTGACCCGAACGCTGATACTTGAAGGCTGTCGCCTCGAAGAACATCGCGAAGGAGCCGACGGCGCCGCCGCTGTTGAGGAGGATCAGCAGCGGCTCGCAGGGGTCCTCTGCCGCAGCCAGCCGATCCAGCGCTTGCTCTTCGACCAGGCAAGTCGCACCACCCGAGAAGGTGACCGACCCGCCGACGGGACCCTTGAGGTAGCGGTTCGCCGGATCTTCGAAGCAGCTCGCATCCACCGGTGGCGCTTCGAAGTTTGGAGTCAGACTGTTCGCCGCTGTCGAGAGGCGAAGCCCGCCCAACGAGAAGACGACATTCTTCAGGACGTGCTTGTCGGTCGCCATCTTCTATTGCTCCTTCCGCTCGGGCGTCTCTAGATACCCGGCCTCGACGAGCGCCTCGAAGCACTTGGGATCCACCAGCAGGACGCCCTGCCGCGGGAGACGCTTGATCTTGGTCAGGGCCACGTCGGGATCTGCCGTGATCTCCAGGCCGGGCCTGTGGGTCCCCCAGGGGCGCGATAGAACCTGTTTCTCCTTCATTGATCTCTCCTTCAGGTCCCCACGAAGGGGATACCGAGACTCTCGATATGCCACTCGCCTTTCACGCCGACGGCCTGCGGCAGCGCCTCATCAGCAAAGAAGGTCATGGCGCCCGTGTCGGCTCCGTCGTACCTGCCTTGAAGCTCCTCCCAGAGGGGCGCCGAGACCCCCTCACCGGCCCCGAGCTGGACATGCAGCGCCAGCACGACAAAGCCGCGCCGGATGGGATTGGCGTCGCCGTCGAGGAATCCCTGAGGCTGTCCGGTGTAGTCGATCGACCAGGTCAGGAAGCCAGAGGGGCGGGAGTCGTCCCCCTGGGCCGTCAGATCCCGCCCCGGGCTCTCATTGGGTCCGTAGATGCCCAGCCAATCGCCGCCCCAGGCCGCCGGAGACCACGAAGCCAAGGGAGCCAGCACGGCCCGGCGATCGTCTTGAATCCAACTCATCCCAGCCTCCGATCGAGCTCTCGAAGGCTTGCCACGATCCCCTCCGCCACGATTCGGGCTCCGTTCCGCTCGGCGTCTCGAAGCACGGGGCCGAACACGCCGCTCGGGGCCTGAGGAGAACGCCCGCGCTCGAGGGCAGAGGCGTAGCTCGACGGCCGGCGGCGAGAACGCCGACGCCGCCCTCTGCGCCGACGGCTCGGCGGTGCGAGCTCGGAACTTCCGAGCGTTGCCGCGTCGTTGGTCTGGTAGGACTTCTGTCCGGGCCTCAGGTGTCGCAGCGCGGCTTCGACCTCGACCGCACCGGGGATCGGATAGAACGCCTTGTCCGGGAGGTTGGCGAAGCGGGGCGACCCGACCGATGCCAGGTGAGATCCGCGAAACTTGCCCGGGTGAGGGTCTTCCGGAAAGGAGCCCACGGGAGACACCACCGGCAGCCGAACAGCCACCGCAAAGTGCACATACCGGTGGATCCAAACGCCGAGCTCAGGCAGCCACTTCGCGACTTGCTGGATCGCCGGGCCCAGTTGCTCGAGCGAGAGCTCGCGGGTGATCAAGCTCATCGGCGAGACCTCGGGCTGCCGACGTGCACCTCCCAATAGCCGGGCTCGTCGCGGCTGATCCGGACAATCTCGCCGTCGCGTCCAGCCTCCCGACTCACGAACATCCCGACGGTCGGCGCGACAGGAGCCCCGAGCTTGGGGATCTTTACCACCTGGTCGCCTTCGAGGATCAACTCGTCATCGACGAGCGAGAGATCCACGGCCGAGAACCGACAGCCTTCGAGGGCCCGGTCCACGCCGGGACCGAGCTCGACTTCGGTCCCCTCGGGAAGTGCTGAAGCCAGGGCCGGCTCCACCTCCACGGCGAGATCGTCTTCGACCACGGAAGCGGTCTCGCTCACTTGGTAGACGTTTCCGTCGATCGTGAGGCGGTTCCCGGATTCGACGGAACCCTTGAGCGGCTGAGGCTCGCCCGTCCGGACGCCCTTGACGTGGGTCGAGCGGAGGGTCAGCGCCGAGTCTCCGGCCACCGCCGCGGAGCTAAGCTCGAGCACCGCAGGAGGCTTGCCCTCGAGCGTCGCGAAGAGCGAGTGCGGTTCGAGCACCTGGATGGTCTCGCCGCACCGCTTGCCGATCCTGAGGGCGGAACGCAGGGCGCGCTGCTCGAGCTGGCCGCCGGCGGCAGGCTGAACGGTTCCGCGCCAGCCCACGGCGCCCGAGATCCCGCCGTAGGTCCAAGCCAGCTCCCACTGCTCTCCAAGAACGCCCGTGGGCCAGCCACTCACGACGTAGTCGCCGCCACCAGGGCTCTCGACGACGGTCAGGTCGACCGCCTGGCGCACTCCGTTGGCGAAGAGCCGCAGGTCGAAGGCGTCGCTCGCAAGACCTGACGCCCGGATTGGAATCACGAGAGCCGACGGCGATCCGAGACCACGCTGCCAGATGTCGCCTTGACCGACGCCCGCCGGGTACTCGAACGTGACTTGTGCCCAGGAGGCGGCGCCCGGCGTGGGCAGACCAGAGAGGCGATAGCCCCCGTCCGCCTCGACCTGGACCAGCATCAAACTGGCAACCTCGGCACCGGAGAGGGCGACCCCGTCGCGGTAGAGGCGAACTCCGACATCCTCAAGCGTCAGGCCGGTCTCGCGAATCGGCAAGTAGAGATCGCTCACGAGCAGCTCCCAGGGCCGCCAAGAATTTGCCAGGACGTTCCATCGCACCAACACAACGCGACGGAGTCGTCGCCGTAGAGGACATGCAGCGTGGCCGCCGAGCAGGCGAGCGGCGGCGAGCTCTGGGGCTCTAGCCGGAAAGCGTCGTGAATCGTGGTGGTGGCGACACTGAGGGCCTCCGACGCAGTGAACGCA
Organism: Acidobacteriota bacterium; assembly: GCA_039028635.1. Lineage (NCBI taxonomy): Bacteria > Pseudomonadati > Acidobacteriota > Acidobacteriota bacterium. The sequence continues at coordinate 19,520 of JBCCHV010000007.1, read as the reverse complement.
GAGACTCCTCCCGCGACGCCAAAGAAGTTGTCATTGCCCCCGAAGCCCAGGCCCGTATTAACGTCACCTCGAACGCTGTACATGGGCGACGTCGCCGACGAGCTCGTGTAGATCCGGAAGCCGCTGGAGCCAAGGGCCGTGCCGAAATAACTCGCTCCGAACTCGTATTGGTAGCCACCCGCCCGGATCCAGAAACAGGCATCGTCGCCGATGCACGCGAAACCGGTGTCGCCATCGACATCAAGGGCGAGCTCGACATCAGAATTCGAGCCGGTCCCGGGGAGGCGGAAGCGCCCAGCGCCCAGAAACACATCGCCGGGTGTGCCGTGGCTGGTGCCGAAAAGTGTGAGGCTCTCGCCGGCCGCGATGCCCCCCGAGAGGGACTGACCACCCGGCCGACCACCAAAGAGCGTGTACTGGCTGTGGTCGTCATCCGGCAGCCCCGAAAGAGCGCCATGATCGGTTGCTCCGCCACCGCCACCCCCAGAAGGCGTGGCACAGGTCAACGTGCCATCGGCATCGACGTCGACGACGAAGTCGCCAGGAGAGCACCCCGCCGGATCGCTGTCGAGCTCCAGGGCCGTCGTCGCGGGACCACCCTCCGTCGCTGAGCCGGCGTACCCGCCCGTCGTATCGGTGCCGAGCTCGACGGCGTCCGGAGCAACCTGGGGAGCCGTCGCCGGCCCGGTGAGATCTCCGGCGAGCTGCAGATGGCCGGGAACATCCGAGGTCGCCGCGGAGTCCCACTCGACCGTACCCACGGGAGGGTTCTTCAGGTCCCTAGGCGAGGTGCCGCCTTCTACGGCGCACGAGAGGCCCTCACAGTCGAGAGGAAGAACGAAGGTGTTCGCGGCCTTGGCGCCAATCTTGGTGCTGTTGAGCTGGCAGCTCTGGCTGGTACGACACTTGACGGCGCTTGCCCGCACCGAGCCGTGATCATTCAGCCAGCCGCCCCAGAGCACGAGCGAGGCAGTTTGATCCACCTCGACCGACACCCCACTTGGTGTCCCCGTCTTGAAGTGCTGCACCGACAGGTTCCAGAACTGAGCCGACGGGAAGGTGCTCCCCGTGGCGTAGACGCCCCGCACGACGTGAGGCGAGGCCTCATAGCTGTCCTGAATGTCGACGTTGCGCCCGTAGCAGGCGCCCAGGTCGCACTTGACGATGTTGATGTCGCCTGTCGGCGTTCCCGTTCCCTCGACGCTCACATTGGTCAGCGTCGACACCTGCATCGAGTAAACGTCCCCCGAAGGTTGAGAGGAGACCATCCGGCACTTCGGGTCGGCCGCGGTCGACGTCGACGGCCCGAGGGCGTACAGGCAAGCGATATCGACCAGCGGCCCGGGAGCCAGCGACTCGATCGAATGCGCTTCGGGGTAAAGGACAATGCGCACCCGGGCGGGCAAGGGAAAGTCGGTTCGCGCCTGGGTCACGGCTGCTGCGACGGTCGACTGGCAGCGATTCGCGTCGCAATAGGGACACTTCGAGCTCGAGAAGGACCCGGAGACGAAGTAGGTCGCATCCGGCGCTGGCGTGCAGTGATCCAGGTCGGCGATGTCGGCCTCGCCCAGCGCGCGAAACCCGGCTACACCCCCACCGTCCGGAGCAGCGAACACGAACCGGGAAGGCTCGTTGCTGAAGCAGGGCCCAGAGCCGCAGGACCCCACGCCTGTGACATCCCCAGAGCCTCCGCTTCCACCCGCCAGGAGGGTCCACTCCCCGCCGGCGGGCGGGCAATGATGCAGGCCCACCGAGCGAACCAGACGAATCGTGTCGAGCGCCTTGCCCGAGCAAGCCGGGAGATCCCCGATCGACTCGACCGACTCACGCCAGGTCGCCGAACCGAAGGCCGAGGGATCGAGTCCGATGATCTGGCTCAGGGCCGGAAGGGCGATCAGGAGAGCCGCGCCAGCAAGACGAAGCGAGAGGCGCATCTCAGCCCCCAAATGCGGAACGCTTGAGGTTGTTGCGGACCTCGACGAGAGCCTGCGGCAGGGCATTGAGGCCGTCGTAGACGATCCGGTGACCGTCGATAGCTTCGCTGCTGACGCCCTCGAGCTGGCGACGCTGGTACAGCGTCCGCACAGCTTCGAGGACGTAGGCGGTGACGTCCTCGGGCCCCTGATCCTCGTCAAAGCCGAAGGAGTACTGCACCTGTAGGTTTCGGTGCCCGGGCGGCCAGGCCTCGCCAAGTCGAATCAGACGGCGGCCGTCGACCTCGAGCGAGTCCCAGGGAGCTTCGTCGAGGTCTATCCATGCGTCGCCCTCTGAGGATCGGCACCGCACCGCCAGCAGCGCGCCCACGCCACCGATCTCCTCCTGCAGAACGAGCGGCGACGGACGCCCCTCGCCCAGGCTGAGGAGAGCCCGCCCTCGAGCCGCTCCGGGTCCGGAGAGGATCTCGGTATGGGTCTTGACTGGACCCAGGTACCGAGGGATCCAACCCTCCAGATCGCGGACAACCCCCCGCTCGAAGATGCGGAGGGTTGCCACGCTGGCCGAAGGGTCGACCCAGGCGAGCAACGTGGCGTCCGAGATCAAGCGCTGGCCGTCTTCTTTCGGGGGCGCTGGGCCTTCGTTTTCGGCGTCGCTTTACCTTCGTCCTGCTTCTTGGCCGCCTCGGCCTCTGCCCGGGCCTTCTCGGCAGCCAGCGCCGCCTCGGCCTCTGCCCGGGCCTTCTCGGTGTCGATCGACTCGATCAAGCCCAGCGACGTGAACGACTGAACAAGAACGTCGCAGAGCTCGACCTCGTCGCCCTCGGCAAACTCTCGCAGTTCGCCATCCTGGTACCCCTTGGCGTCCCCAAGGAAACGGCAGAGAACGCGCTCCTCGGGAGGCCGCCTCGATCCTTGATTTGTCATCAGATCCTCCGGAACGAAAGTTGTTGGTCGCTCGCTCAGCACGAGGCGCTAGGCGCTCGGCCAGTCTTCGAGGTGGCCGCGGACCACGATGGCCGAGGCCTCGATGTCGGCATTGCCGTTCTCGGTCGGCTGAACTCGGAGGAAGGTCTTGTACCCTCGGTATCCGAACTTGAAGAGCCCGCCCGCCTGGCTAGGATCGTTCACGACCGGAGCGACCCCCAGGAGGTCGTCGGCGCTCACTTCGGTCGCGTCCGCGAGCAGCGGATCGTCGCCCTCGAACAGCTTGAACTCGAAGTAATTGGAACCGTCGGCAGTCGTGACAATGGGCACGTAGATCACGAGAACGTGCCCCTGCGCCCCCTTGGTGTCGTAGATCGGGGCGTCGGTCTTGGTCGCAGTGAGCTGACCGTGGTCGAGCATCACGTCGACGTCGATATCGCTTTTCAGATCTCGCATCTCAGCTCCTTTCTAGGCGGCGATCCGGAGCTTGCGGGCGGCCTCACCCATCCAGACTCGGGAGCCCCACCGGCGAGTGATGTTGAACTTGACGAACGGAGTCTCGGTGACCTCGTCACGCACGATGCGAAGACCTCGACGGTCGGCGATTCGGTACGTGCGGTACATATTCGCGAAGATCACCGGGATGCCATTCGGGGCGACGTTGTCGAGGTCGACAAACTCCGTCCACGGATGGCCGTGCAGAAGCGAGGGAATTCCCTCCTGATTGGACGGTTGCCACCGATATGCCTCGTTGCCATCCTTGGCGGTCATCGCCTTCACCAGGGCATCCCGCCCCATGAAGTACCGAGCGCTCTTCCGATAGAACGGCGGAAGATTCATCATCAGCTTGATCAGGGAATCGTGCGTGAAGGAGTCGGCCACTCCGCTTGCCATTTCCGGAATGTCCGGTGCCTCCAACAGCCCTTCGGGCTCACCTCGGCCCTTGCCGCGCAGGCCCAAGTACCCTTCGGTGACTCCGAACTGGATGCTGGAGTCGTCCACCAGTTCCGCCTCGAGATTGACCACCGAATCTTCGATCGACGTTTGCGTCAGGGCAGGGGTCGCGGTGTACTCGTAGATCGTGATCTTCTTTCCGACGAACAGGTTTCGCTCGGTGTTGGTGGGCCGCCCCTCTCGCTCACCTCGCTGGGTCAGCGGCTGATGGTTGCCGTTTCGAATGACACCCTCGTAGGACCCGCCGCTGCAGAGAACGACCCGGGCGAACTCCCGCAACGGGTTCATCTCCTGCAGCATTCGCTCGACCTCACTCTCGAAGTGAGGGCGTGCCCAGATGCCGCCGCCGGGACCGTAGTCCGTCGAAAGCGCCGCCTGGGGGTTGAACTGATCGGCTCTCGAACCGTTCTCGATGTGCTTTTGGAAGGCGTTGCCCAACGCGAGAACAGGCCGAGCCTTGGCGGTGACCCCGTCCTTGCCGAAGCGGATATAGGAGTCCTGAGCCGCCTCGTAGTCGTCGAGCCTGCGAGGGTTGTTCGCGTCATAGGGGTCCGTGACTCGCTCGACGTCTTCGTTCGCCGGGACGGGCTGCTGCCGCCCGCTTCCGGCTAGGCGAGCCAGCTTGAGCTCGAGATCGAGCACCTCGTTCGCGATGTTCTTCAGCTTCTGCTGTTCTTCGCCCGCCAGACCCTCGATCTTGGCGAGCCGATCATCGCGAGCGGCAAGCTCGTCCGCATGGAAGGCTTTGAGTTCCCCCCACTTCTGCTGGATCGTTTCGACGATCTCCTTGGCGTCTCCCGTGAGTTCGGGGCGCTTGTCATCGGTCTGCGGCTCGATTTCAGCCGTCTGTGCCGGAGTTGCCAAAGTTCTAGCCTCCCGCCGCGTGTTGCGGCTGTAGGTTCTCGAGCTCCGCAAGGACGGCGCTCAGGGAATCGGCGTCGAGATCCGAAACAGGCTCGGAGCCCTTCGGGGCCGGATAGTTGAAATCGCTGAGATGGGCCTGCACGGCGGCGAGGACAGACTCCTCACCCTCGGGCATGGCGACCGGGAGCTGACCGTTCACGAAACGCTCGACCGCGGCAGCGGGAGCGCTGGGGTGCAGCGAAGACAGATCGAAGGCGGCGGCCCCCTCGATCGCGGGAGCGGCCGAGTTCTCCGGGGCGGCGCTCTTGAACTTCGACCCCGCGAAACCCGCCTTGATCGCCTCGTCCGCGTCGTACCAGGTTTCGGCCTTGATGGCCTCGACCAGCTCGTCCTCCGAGAGCGTCGAGTGCCGCAGGTAGGCCTGCACCATGGGGCCGCGAATCTTGTCGAGGAGGTCCGCCGTGCGGCGGTGCTCAGCCGCGTCACCGAAGGTGAAGCTCTTCGCCTCGTGGATCATGAAGAAGGCGACCTCCGACATCTTCACGTCGTCGCCCGCCATCGCAATCAGCGAGGCCGCGGAGGCGGCGAGCCCATCGATGCAGGTGGTGACCTTGGCCGCGTGCTCGCGAAGCATCGAGTAGATGGCGAAGCCATCGAAGACGCTCCCGCCCGGGCTGTGGATCCGGAGCTCAATCTCCTCAGGATCGCCCAAGGCGTCGAGCTGCTCGCGGAAGGCCGAGGCATTCACGTTCCACGGATTGATCGGTCCGTAGACGTAGATCTGAGACGGCTTGGCTTTCTTTTCGTCGTCGGCCATTGCAGCCCTGGTATACCGACGATGAAGGCGGCTCGGAAGCCGAAACTTCCCAGGTTTCCTAACTTTCCTAGATTTCTCAGATTTCCTAACTTGCTAGAGTCGGGCCATGGAAAACGGCTCGAAAGACGTCCTTCAATCAGCGATCGACCTTCTGCCCCGAGGGGATTATGTTGGGGTTTCAGACCTCGCCAAGGCCGTGGGAATTACGCCCAGGCGAGTGACGATGTTGATCGCCAGCGGGGAGATTCAGGCGCTCCGGCCTGGTCGGTCCTATCGAATCCCGAAGGCCGAGGCGGTGCGGTTTATTCAGGCGGCCGCAGAGCGGGGGGAGGCGGCCTGAGAGATCTGCAAGAGAGGGAGGAGGCTTCCAGTGAGGCACTGGTGACGGCGCCTATCGGGAGAGCTGGGCCTACCAGGAAAGGTTGACCAGCGGAGTCCTGGCCGCAGCCGATGGTGACGCGCCTTCGGTCCGGGGTCAACGCGGGTTCAAGTCCCGCCCTGCTCCCTCTCTTCGCTTCTGCTGTCTCTGGGGACGTGTAACTTTACCGAGGCCGTAAAACCGTCCTCGCCTGGCAGTACCCACCGGGATGCAGCTCCGGCTGCGTCACCGCCTCCACCCCCTTCGGCCCCGAGCCATCACTCACGAATAGCCCGCTCCGAACCTCCCGAGTCGCGCGATCCATCGCCACGCAGCGCGGGCACACGTTGATCACCCGCGTCACCCACTCGAGCACGTATCGGCCGCCGTCAAGGTCCCCCTGGTCGGCCGCCCATTCCCAGACCCGAAACTGACCGCGGTTGCCGGCGGCGTTCGCCTCCGTCCGCGCAATCAGACCAGTCCGGGCCCTCAGAAGGCCCCGGTACCGACGATCGAGGAGCTGCTGGATACGAGAGGAGCTGAGCCCCTTCCCGGCGCCCTCCGGGTCGAGGAGATCCGCCATGTAGCGGTCGAAGACCCTCTGCCGCTGGCGATCCAGCCCGAGCCGCGGCCGGCCTCCCTCGCCATCGAGGGCCAGCAGCGCCCGCTGAATCGCACGCACCGTCGTTGGCTCCTCTCGTAGCGCCCTACCGACCAGATCGCGAATCGCAAAGCGTGTTTGCTCGGTCACCCCTGTGACGAGCGCCCCGATCTGGCGATCGGCCAGCTCCTCGAGCAACTCGGCGATGTCGCCCATGTTCTCCCGGGTCCAGACCTTGCCGAGAGTCTGGGTGGTCTCGCCGGCCGCCCTTGCCGCTCGAGTGAGGACCCTCGAGAGGATCGGTCTCCCGTCCTCCTCGAGCAGGCCGGCGAAGCGACCCCAGGCCGCGTGCTGAGTTAGAAGACGCTCGAGCGTTCCATCCTCGAGCGCCTTCTTGAGCTCATCGATCCCGATCTCGGTCACCAGAATGGCGACCGCGTCGCGGAAGGTGCGGCGCATCTCGCGCACTGCCGGAGTGATCGCCTCGTCGAAGCGTCGGACGAATGCACGCCGGCGCAGGTCTCGGCGGATCGGCTCAGCCATCGCTCAGGCCGCGGGCCTCATCGGCCAGCATCTCGGCGGGCAGGTAATTCCCGGGCACGATCGGGACGTCGCCGCCTGCCTGGTCGGGCAACGGCATGTCGAGGTAGCGCTTGGCGTCGTTGAGAGCCACGCCAGCGTCGCGCAGATCCCGGAGCGCCTTGGCCTTGTCGATGAAGTTCTCCCGAAGCGCCTCGACACTCGAGTAGTCGGGTGCGATCCACATCTCCCCCCACTTGTCCGGTGGCACCAGGGCGCGAGTGAAGGCGTCGGCGAGGATGCGGTTGCTCGACATCACCGGCCCTGCCCATTCGTGGCGCACGAAGATCTCGGCGTTGCTGTAGGTGGCTGCATCGTTGCTAAAGCCGGCGGCGAGGTATCCGAAGCCGATCGCCAACATGTCTCGGGTGAAGGCGCCGCTCTCGACCTGCTGCAGATCGCGGGAGCTCATCCCCATGCTCAGGAGACCCTGGTTGCCGCCGAGGACCATGAACCCGCCGCGGTATCGCTCAGCCCGATCTGCGAGCCAGTCCTCGACATCCTCGCGCTCCTGCGTCGTCTTGAGGGCCTCGTCGGTCAGGATCACCGAAGGGCGACCGTCGTTGACCATCCGGCGCAGCATCATGCGGTCTCGCTCGACGTCGAGGTCGATCAAACGAGCCAGCGCTTGCACCACGCTGAGCCCCCAGATCGGATTCCCAGGGTCGACCCGACGAGCGTGGATGATCTCCTCGGCCGGCCAGGTGCCGCGCCCTCGCTGCGCGTCATCGAACTGGTACTCGGAAATGAAGTCGATCGGGTGCGGAATCGGCTCAACGCCGACCGGTACCTCGGCGTTCAGCTCCATCGGAACCTTGGCGCCGATGCCAGCGCGCAGCATCCGGACCAGCGCGTTGCCCGCGAGGTCGAGATGGGCCGTCGCGGAGGCGATCAGCTCGGCTCGCCCATAGCGGCCATCCCGGCGCGGGTGCTCGATGAGGCGGGCGTATTCGTGATTCGGAACCGGCTCGCCCTTGACGTCTTCGTGATCGGCGCGCTGCCACACGCACCACGGCACAGAGGCCGCCTTCTCGGCCTTGCCCATCACGCAGCGGTAAACCACCGCCGAGGCCTTGAGGCCTTCCTCGGAAGCCTTCTCGGCATCCCAGTCCGGATAGTAGGGGCTCCCCGGAGTAATCCCGGGCAGCGAACGAAGGGGCGCGCCCGAGGCGCGCCTTGCCGCCCCCGCAAGCCGCCGATCGAGACTCTCGAACATCTTCATCTTGATCTCCTTTTCGACTCATCGGTCAGCGTGCGGACTCCGAACCAGAACGTCAGCGCCAGCGGGAGAAGGCCCCCGTAGGCCAGCAGAAAGAGGCCTGCCGATCCGGCCCAAATCGCGACCGGATCCCACGGCAGAAGCCTCGAAATCGAGTATGTCAACAACGCCCAGCCCGCGGTCCAGGACCCCAGGGCGGCCCAGCCCGAAACGTCTTTCGGTTTGCTCTTCATCGCCGATTCCCCCCCCCATAGACCTCGCCGTAGACGCTCGTCGGGGCCGAGCCATAGCCGCGCCACCCCCGAACCGCGAGGGCCAGCGCCATGACGCAATCGTCGTAGGCCCCCGGCGGCGCGGAGTAGCGAACCCCGGTCGCGGTGTACTGATACTCAAAGGACTCGAGCTCGTTGGTGATCACACCTCGGGGAACCTCTCCGGCCCCCCTCGAGATCCAAGTGGACAGCTCGACCATCAGCTCTTGCTTCGACGAAGGCGAGAACTTGAAGCCCTCGACGTTCCCCCGGCCTTCCTGGATCTGCTCCACCACCGGGTCACCGACCCCTGTCGCGTCGACCAGTGCCGGGACGCTCGTGCCGACGTGCTGCCGAATGTCGGCCATCGTGAAAGTCCAGTCGCGTTGATAGCGAACAAAGCGGCAGACCCGGCCCTGCTCGTCGAGGGCGATACCGACGGTGTAGTCGACGGACTTTGCGAGATCCCAGCCCCAGATCACGGGCTCGCCATCCGACAAGCTCGGCACGGTGATCGCCTCGATCTTGTCGATACCGAAGGGGTTGCCCTCGTCGGAGGCCGGCTCCGCCTCGTAGAGTTCCTTGAACGCCGCCTCCGGCAGCGAGCGCCGCGCGTCCTCGATCTCCTCCTCGTCGAGAACGCCTCCCTGGACCGCATCGCGCCAGGTGAGACGGAAGTAGGCCCGGCCGGGCTCCTTTGCCTCGGCCTTGCGCGACTCGCGGTAGAAGAAATTCTTCCGGCCCTTGACGTTGCCAATCAGGCGGGCTGGTCCCTTGGTGGCCGTCAGGGTCGAGCGGACCGCGATGAAGATGTCCTCGGAAACGCGGGAGGCCTCGTCGAGGACCGCGGCACCGACGTCCTCGCCATAGACGTTGTCCGGGCGGTCGGCCGAGAGGTGCCAGATGGTGGCGCCGTTGGGAAGCGTGATCGTCAGCTCCGAGCGGTTGGCGATGTAGGCCTGGCGCGGTATGGCGCGCTCGAATCGGCGGAACACCATGCGGCTCTGCCGGTAGGTCGGGGCCACCCACCAGAAGTTGGCACCGGGGCGGCCGCGGAGGGCCTGCTCGAGGAGCCAGACCATGCAGCCGGCGGTCTTGCCGGCCTTCGTCGACGCCTCGATGAACACCCAGCGCGCCGGATCGAAGAGCGCCTGCTCTTGCTTCGGGTAGAGGCGGGGGCGGTTCCAGGCGTAGAGCTTAGGGCGCTGGGCCAAGGCGGAGGCGGAGGACGCTTGCGGAGCCTGATGGGACCAGCTCTCAATCCGGGAGTAGTACTCGACGTCGTCGGCGTCAAGGGACAGGTCCTCGGTCTCGCGAACGGCGATCGGCGAGGCGGCGCCAAAGTCGAAGCTGAAGGCAAACCGGTCGGGCTCCGGCTCCAGAGGATCGAACGTGATCCAGGGCCGGCGGAGGGTGGCCGCCTGGCGCAGGCCGCGGAGGGCCGCGCTACGAACCGATTCGGAGAGATCCCCAGTCTCGCTCGATGGCGGCGAGAGCTTCGGGATCTCGAACGTGTCGGGCAACGGCGACTCCTAGCTGTTCGATGACGCGGTGGAGAGTCTCAAGGGTGACGGCGCCCGAGGCCTGGCGCTTGTGGATCTGGTCGGCCAGGCGGGCGGCCTCGCCCGCGAGGCGTGCAACAGTCGACGGGGCGCCGTCGTTGCGCAGGGCGTAGACCGCGCAGGCTCGGACGAGCTCGAGGTCAGGAAGGGCGTCGAGCGGGTCCGTGTCGGCCTCGCGCAGTTCGTCCAGGATGTCGCCCAGGCGGTCGCGGGCGACCTTGGAGTAGCGGCCGTGCTTGATGGGCTTGGCGCCTCCGTGCAGCTTGCAGCGCCCGGAGCCTTCGTGGTCCGTACCCCAGCCAGCCACCTGCTGACAGGGAGTGCCCGCCCGGGTCTTGGCCCCGCATTTCGGCTTGACCGTCATGGGGTATCCGCTGAATTGGGACCGTCATGGGGTATCCGCTGTCGCAGTTTGGTCAACGCTCGCCCTCCTTCGCCGGGAAGAGGCTGTGCTCGACCACCAGCACCCAGCCGGCATCCCCGGCTGACATCCAAAGCCGGTCATCGTCGTCGCGCTGAATCATGCGGGTCCGCAACCCTGCACGGATCTCCTTGCCACTCAGGGTGACGGCGACATCCCTGCGACGTCCCTGCCATGGCGACCGAGCGCCAGCGCTCACGACCCCTCCCTATCTCGACAGTCGCGACACCGACACAGTCCGGTCTCGCAGGTAGGCCAATCGCCAATTCGAATCTCGATTCGCCACCCACCGGAATGCACCGCTCGGAGGATCAGGTCTCCAGGCTCCGGCGGCACTTTGCGGGCCATCTTCTCGATGCTGGCTCGGACCTTCCTGCCGTCTTTTCTGGCCTCGGCGACGAGCTTCCGCACCATCTCCAGCCACGGTCCGTCGTCCGCATCGGCAAGGGAGTCGGGAGGGAGGGGGCGGCGCCGAGAGTGCCAGGAGGAAGCCGGCGGGGCCTCCGGGGGAGGGATGTTCGGAGCGCGGAACAAGTAGGAACGATCGACGCGGCGGTACCGAGGGCAACCGTCGGCATGCCAGCCGTTTCGCGCGAAAAAGGAGCGGCAGTTGCAGCGGCGGAGCCACCACGGGAGGCGGATCACGCCGACCTCCCGAGGATCTCGTCGAGCACCTGGGAGGTCCCTGGCTCGATCTCGAAGCCGCTCCTACGGCAGGCCTCCGCAAGCTGTGGCAAGTGGTCCGCGTACCGCCTTCGGAGGCTGTTCGGAACCGGCTCCCGGAGGTTGTCCTCCATGTCGACGAATTTGACGAGCTGGGCCATCAGGCCGCCGCGGACGAAGACCTGATCGATGTACTCCGAGTACGCGATTGAGTCATCCCTAGAGAGGATCAGGACCGCCGCTGCTACCCGTCGGCCGAAAAGAGCATCGATCATTGGGTGCGTCGCGACGGTGTCCTCGATGGCGTCGTGCAGGAAGCCGGCGATCTCCGCCTCGCGAACCTCCATCCGGGGCCGCCCCGCCCGCCAGAGGAGCGCACCGACGCGGACCCCGACTCGTTGAACGTGGTCGAAGATCGGTAAGCCCGCCTTGTCGACTTGCCCGGCATGAAGGATTCCCGCCCATCTCTTGGCTCGCTCAACAATCACGCCGCATCCCTCCATCGCAACAGCATCCCCTCGCGAAAGTACTCCCCAGCGCCAGGCGAAACTTCGCGGGTGGGCTCGTAGTCCTTGGCGATGAGCGTCGCCACAGCCTCCTCGAGCCAGTCCCAGGAGGGCGCGTGGAACTCGACGACTCGGCCCGTCGAGATGGCGATCAGATCCGGAGAGACCCCCAGGGCATCCCGCTCGGCACGGCAGTCCGCGCAGAGACCCGAGCCCCGGGGCATCGAGTCGCCGCAGCCGCCACAGGTGACCGTCGGTGAGAACTCGCGGTTGACGTAAGAGCACTTTCGGCACTGGACCGCCCCCTTGGACTTCCGGCCCTTACAGGTTGGGCAGGTGCGCGCCGCCTGCGAGTCGTGGCGATCTTGCTCCCCCCGCGCCCAGCAGGCGTAGCACTGCTTCGCCCGAGTGCCCCTGAGGATCGCGCCGCAGCCCGGGCAGTGACGGCGAGGCTTCGCGGCGGCACGGCGGGCCTTGACAGCGCACCCCCGGCAACGCTTGGACTTGCGGCTCTTGAGGCCTCCGCAGTCCGGGCAGCGATGGGCGTCAGAACGGGATGTCGTCATCTTCGATCTCCGGACCGTGGTCGCCTCCTCCCGTGCCCGAGTAGCCGCTCGAGGCGCCCCGGTCGTCCCGCTCGCCGCGCTGGCCGAGCATCTGGAAGTTGTCGCAGACGATCTCAGTGCGGTACTTCTTTTCGCCGGTCTTGCGGTCCTCCCAGGAGCGGGTCTGGAGACGGCCCTCGATGTAGACCTGTTTGCCCTTCTGCAGGAAGCGGCCGGCGATTTCCGCCGACTTGCCCCAGCAGACGATGTTGTGCCAGGTGGTCTCGCTTTGGCTCTGACCCTCCCGGTCGCGCCAGCGGCGAGAGGTGGCGAGGCTGAAACTGGCGACGGATTGACCGTTGGGCGTGTTTCTGACTTCGGGATCGCGGCCGAGGTTCCCGACAAGGATTACTTTGTTGACCATTTAGGCACCCTCCGGGGTGACCTCACCCGTCCATATGTCGATGTCGAAGGCGAGGCCGTCGCCCTCGGCGCCACAGTGCTTGGCGACTGCCTCTGCGAAGGCGTCGATCGCTGCGGCGTCCAGGACGAAGTGCGGCAGCGCCTCAAGAGCGCCACGAACCTTGGCGATCGCACAAGCGCAGTCCAGACTCGTGCACTCGGAGCCGTAGCAGGATCCGGCCCAGATGATGCTCTTCTCGGCAGCTTCCAACGCCTCGCGAACGATGCCGAAGAGCGGCTCAATGTCGGGCCTGGTCACTCGCCACCGCCTTCCGAGTGCTTCCGCACCTCCCTGCGGAAGGCTTCCCGATCCGCCCGGAGCTCTCGGTCCGCCGCCCTTACCTTGGCGCGAGCCCACTCCGAGAAAATCGCGAGGATCCGAATCCAAAGCACGTCGTGATGAACGCTCACGACGCCAAAGTCACCGGGCTCCGCTCCCGAGCGACGGACCAAGGCGCGACGAGCGCGAGTTGCTGACCAAGCCCACGTCAGGAAGCTGCCCTCGTCGGGAAAGACGTCGTCCCAGGCAAGGAAAAGAAAGGGAATCCTCATGCGCTCTCCTTCAGGCGGCCGGTGGCCGCCGGGGTTGTGTCATTCGGGATTGCGGGTAGAACCATCAGGCGGCGCCCTCCTCGAAGAGCGGCCCGGAGATCGGAGCGAGCTCGGCCGGCTTCGACAGGCGGACATTCGGGTCCGCCTCGCCGATCCGGTCGCGAGCCATTGAGCAGTAAGCGAGGGAGCGCTCGAGGCCGAGGAACGAGCGACCGAGGCGAAGGGCGACGAGCCCCGTCGTGCCGCTGCCGGCGAAGGGGTCCAGGACCAGAGAGGGGCGCGCCGGCGCATCGCAGTCGCAGGCGGGACGGTGGCCCTGGACACCACCAAAAGTGGAGCGCCATCCGGTCGACGAGGTCCTCGAACCTTGGGTTCCGGGAACGTGGGCCGGCTTGCGCTTGCCGGCGCCAGGACGGCGCTCGATGATCGGGAGCCAGGGAGTGCCGCAGCTCGAGCAGCAGCCGGCCTCAGGAGTCGACGAGAGGATGCAGGGCTCGACGAGGCGCTCGGGAAAGGTGGCGAAGTGGGCGCCTGAGAATGGCTGCGTGGAGATCTGCCAGACCGAGCGAAGGTTGCGGCCGTTCGGATGGTAGCGGCCGCCCTGCGACTCCATCCAGGCGTTGAGGGCCTCCCCTCGACTCTCCACGCCCTCGCCCTTCCGCGGCGTAGTCTTGACCGTTCGGGTCTTTGGAGAGAGAGGCTCCCTGACGGACTCTCCACAGCCGAAGTAGTCCGAGGAATTCGTCAGCATGAACAGGTGCTCGTGCGCCGTCGTTGGGCGCCAGGAGCCGCGGCGAAGAACGAACCCATCATTGGGTTCGCACGAGGAGCACCCCGGACAAGGTTCCCAAGTCGCAGCACCAGGCGAGTCCACCGTTCCGCCGGAAGAACCGAAGCACCCCGAGCGGCTCGCCCCTTCCGGTCGCTTCGAAGGGTGATCGCCTTGCCAGCCGCCGCCCACTTGGCGCCTACAGCGCTCCCACCGTGGGCTGGTGATCGTCTCCGGGAAGGGATTCGACTTGTGCCAGATGACGTTCTGGCGCAGGAACCAGCCCGCCGACTGCGCCGCGAGCGCAAAGCGCCAGGGGATGCCGAGGAGGTTCGTGTCCGGCACCCCGTCGACCCGCTTTGAGATCTCGACCTTCCGGGACTCGGCTTGGTTGTTCCGAGTCCCCGCAAGGTTGGAGTGATCGCCCTCGGGTCCGCGGCGCCCGCCGGCGTAGGTGTCCCCCAGATTTACCCAGCACACCCCGTCGGCCCGAAGCACGCGGCGCACCCCATCGAACACCTCAACCAGGTGCTCGACGAAGGCGTGAGGGGTTGGCTCGAGGCCAAGGCAACAGACGGTGCCATCCGCCCAGCGCGTCGGCGGGATGCTGTAGTCCCGGAGCCCCCAGTAGGGAGGCGAGGTCACGACGCACTGGACGGAGTCCGAGGGCAGGGCAGCAAGGCCCTCGAGCACGTCGGTGCAGAGGACCGACCACGTCACGCCGCCACCTCAACTCTCCCGGCCATGGAGAGCAGCCCAAAGAGAGACGAACGCGTACGCTGCCACCAGTGGGTCCACTCCGTTTCCGGTGGCACGGAGTCGGTCCACTCGGGGGGCCAGCCCATCAGCCACGCCGCGAAGGCCGGGTTGAGCTTCCTCCCGCCGCTGCTCTTGCCATCCGATGGGAGCTGCGGGTAGGAGATCTGGGCGAGCACCTGCGATAGCTGCCCAAGCTCGGAAGGCGTTTCGACTGAGGGCGTACCGGGGAAGATCGAGGCCTCGCGGCAGAGGTCGCGGTGATTCGAGGTCGGACCGTTTGCGTCCTTCGCGACCGGCGTCGCCCAGCTCTGGACCGCGTCGGTCAGAGTCTCGCCGGCGTGCCTGTTCGGACCCGCATCCCCTCGGAAGCCGGCGCCGTCCAAGGCGACCACGGTTGGCCACGTCTCCAGCGGCCACAGTCTCGCGGCCTGAGACAACTCCGTCACCGCTTTCCGCGCGCCGGTCGTCATGCTGTCCTTCATGGCCGCGTAGCTGGCGGGTGAGTTCCCGAGCTCGGTCAGTGTCGCGGTCGGCCAGGACGAAGCACCGGATGCGGCCGTGGTTCGCGCCGCACTCCTCCGAGCTCCATAGTCCCGCCGCAACGCGGTAGCCCAGATCTTCCAGGGATCCGGCAACTCGCCAAAGCCCGGAAGGGTCTCCTGCGAATCCGGCGACGTTTTCGAGAAACACGAGCCCGGGTTGGAACGCCCCAATCGCTCGACGAGTGGCCGGCCATAGATCTCGAGCATCGTCTTTTCCACGGCGGAGGCCGGCGCCGCTGTAGGGCTGACAGGGGATGCCGCCGAAGAGGAGGCCGAGGCCGCCGAGCCGTCGGACTTCCCGCTCGACAAAGGGGCGGGCGCCGAGTCGGGGATGGCAAAGCAACCGGAGGTCAGACCAGACAGGCGCCGGAGCCAGGACGCCCTCTTCCATCTGTGTCGCCAGGTGCGCGGCGCAGAACGCTTCCCCCTCCACATACATGATTGGGCGCAGCGCGCCGCCAAGAGCGATGTCGACGCCGTGGTCGAGCATCCCGACTCCGGTACAGACGGAGAGGGCGGTGACGGCGGAATGTACAGCCACGTCACGCCGCCCCCTTGCGCTCAGGGACCGGAACCTCGACCGCCTCGAGGCGGAGGCTGTAGCGCTTACGGATGATCCGCCACGCAGCCCGGCGACGGTTGGGATACTTGAGGGCGTGCCGGCTCTCGTGCTGAACCAGGGCGTAGTCGATCAGGTCGCAGCGATCGAGGGCGAGGTGACGGATCTTCGGCCCGTCGGGGGTGTCCTGGATGAGGGCCTGCCAGGTCTCGCAGGAGGCGCTCATTTGAGGCTCTCCCCAGACGCAAGTAGGGCGGCCCGAAATCCCTCAAGCCGCCCTAGAAACGCATGCAGGACCTCCCCCGCTGCTACCGCATCGCCCTCTTCGTCGTCGTCCTCGTCGCTGCCTCGGGAAGGGTTTAAAGTGGGTCCACTGTGGGCCACCATTCCTTCCCTCCTTAATCAGTCGGTCAGAAACGCTGGAGCAGAAGGTCTTGGTGTGCGCCACCGCGCTCACAGGGCGCGATGGCGGCACGGCAAGTCCCTTGGGAGCTAGCTCCTCCGTTCCGCACCTCTTTTCACTCACTCACGCTGGAGCAGATGGCTTCGGGGTGCGCCAGCGCTCCCGAGGAGCGCGGGTGGCGGCACGGCAAGTCCCTAAGGCGACTGGACCCTCCAGTGAATCTCTCCTTGGCAGTCGATCAGTCAGGCCTGAGCAGAAGGCATTAAGTGCTCCGAAGCTTACGGTGGCGTTGCGAAAAGATCATTTGAATCTAGTGAAATCTCCAGGTCTCAACTGGCCTAAATGGAGTCCGCGAGCGACAACCGAATTTTCGAAGAAGGCATGTCGACCTGCAAACGCTAAGGCTGAGCGGCCCCTTTCTGGGCTGGAAGATGCTGATGGAGCTTTCTGTCAAAAATTCCCCTTGACGCTTAGCCCGGAAGCACTCACCGAAAATCTCTAGCCCTCATTCTTAACTGGGTGGCTTGGTCGCCCACACCGCAGGACACACTTCTTCCCAGCATGACAGACCGGCTCCGCATCGAGTTAGACCGCACGCAGATACTCCAACGTCGGAGCTTGCGAAGAGAGTCTCAACGGCAGCTCTCCCTAAAGCTACCGACACGCGAAGTCGTTGAACCTTCAGCGCGACCTAAATTATCGACAGATTCGGATTCGCACATGAGCAATACAGGCTTGGCCTAAAGGCTGCGGCTCGCTAGTATCTTGAAGCCGCTAACGCGCAAAATCGAAAGACCCCAAGGACAGATCGCCCCGTGGGGGCGCTACGCCGAGAAGGGGGGAACCCGACAAGTGACCGACTTCTTTTCTCCAGTCCTCGCAGCTGGGTGGATCGCCAAACTCGTCTCTCGCCTCGGCCAGGTCAAAGGGGAGCGCTCAAAGCAAATTGAGCAGCTCTCCGACGCCTTCGGGGACGCGAGAATCCTGGCAAGAAACTACATCAACCCAGACTGCCAGCTGCTGAATCCTGCCGACTTCAATGAAGATGACCCGCGCCGATCTCTTCAAACTCCTATAAGTCACTGGATCGATGAGTTTCTTGCCGGTGAATTCGAGATCAAAGATGGCCGTAATACCGTCTTCATCCTCTCGGACGCCGGAATGGGCAAGACGTCGCTCTTAATGATGCTACAACTCACAGCCATTCTGGGCTTCTGGCCCAAGTCAATTAGGTTCAGGATCTTGGCCCTTGGGACAGACACACTGAAAAAGCTAGAGGAGCATCAAGGAAAATCTAAGACCATACTCCTGCTCGACGCGCTTGACGAAGACCCAACCCGCGAGAGAATCGAGACTCGCGTCACCAACCTGTTAGACGCCTCGAAGCACTTCCGACGAGTTTTCATAACTTGTCGCACGCAGTTCTTCCCAAAGACCGATTCAGAACTCAAGGAAGAGCCCGGAAAGATGAGCATTGGCGGTTTCAGCAACTGCAACCTCCTGTATCTCTCACCATTCTCGAACAACCAGATAAACGAGTATCTGTCGAAGAAATACCCAACCGGGCCGACTTCAAGAATCAAGCGTTGGTTCTCCCACAGCGAGGAGCCCAAAGAGCGAGCCAGAAAGCTGGTTGGGCAGATGAAGTCTCTTCGAATGCGCCCCATGCTGCTCGCCTACATCGACGACCTAATGAATATGGACCTAAGAGAGCAGGCCTCTGAGTACGACATCTACGAGGCCTTGGTTCGGCACTGGCTAGAGCGGGAACAACGGAGACGAAAGAACCGAGGTGCCACCACGTCCGAGCTCTGGGATGCTTGCGTTCGCCTTGCGCTGCACATGCAAGGACAGGAGGCCGAGGGAAGGCAGATTCGATCGATCGGGGAGCAGGAACTAGACAAGCTTCTAGAAGACCATCCTGCAAATCTGTCAGGACTCGAGTTTGGAGGCCAATCACTCCTCAACAAAACCTCACGCGACGAGTTCCGATTCGCGCACTATACGATTCAAGAGTTCCTCGTAGCTCAGAGTCTTCTTGGCCGAAAGCCTTTTCCACTCGACGAGCCAATAATGGTGACTCAGCAAATTGCGTCACTAATCGAAGGAGAGATCCGACCATTCCGAAGCCTAGAGAAAGTCCGCTGGAAAATGATGAGAGGAGTACCCGAAGAGAGCCTACTTCACGAGCGCGAGATTCTCGCCCCAGGAGCAGCTTATTCGATCGCAGATATCAGAAAGGCACTGGGACGCGGCCTGAGCTACGAGGCTAGGCCTCTACCTCTCTACTACTACTATTATTCCACCAGTCTCCGGTCTCAGCGATCGCTCTCAGGGGCAATACTCTCCAGCCTGATAGCTGCGGAGAACAATCTCGCACTCCTCTACGAGAGTCTGGGAGATTTGAAAGGAGCCCGTCGGAGATTCCGGCTCGCAGTCGGCCTAGGGTGGCTCATTGAGCCGCCCAGCGAAGTCATCCAAAATCTTCACCGAAGATTCGGAGGACTATTAGCTCGCCAGACTCACTTCGACGCTGCAATTGTGCATCACGAGATAGCACTTCAGCACATTCGGATGCTCAGCACGGAAAAGGGGGAAGAGAAAGAGCTCACGCAGCTCAGAACTCTAGGGGACCTTGAGTTCCAAACCGGAGACTACTCGGCAGCCGAAGGACGGTTCGTGAGTGCGCTGTCTCTCGCCGGTAGGCTGAATGCTCCCGACGATGCTGCATACTGTTGCAGTCGCCTAGGGGACATTTTCGCCGAACTCGGCGAACTTGACTCGGCGGTACGCTGGTTCAGATCGTCAGTGGGCACACGACAGGAAATTGCCGACCAAGATGGCGCAGCAGGAGCCCTGGTTAAACTCGGAAGAACCTTCACGAGGCAAGGCAAGTACTCGCTCGCAGCCGAGTCATTCGAGCGAGCCTTGTCAGCCAGTCAGCTGGCAGAGAATGCTGGAGGCGTGAAAGTCGCTCTCAACGGGCTAGCAAATGCTCTTCAGGCTATGGGAAATCTCGATGAGGCCGAGATTAAGTACAGATTAGCCCGCGAGATCACAGACTTGGGGGGTTGATTGGACGTGCCCCGATCTTGTAGACGGTTATCAGCCTAAAGATTTCTCTTTCTCAGCAGGCAGTTTAATCGCGGTAGCAGTGGTCGCGTCAGCGGCCGTTGCCACCGCCCCCCGGAGGTGACCGGGGGCGGTCCGCGCGGCTTGGCGTTCGACTTCGGCTGGACTGAGGTAGCCGAGAGCCGAGTGCAGCCTGCGGGT